>JAEWPQ010000032.1 GCA_023460575.1 Bacillota bacterium | reverse complement strand
AATAAAAAACTCCATACTTCAATGCGTAACCTTCAAAGAACAGGGAATTAATGATAAGATAAGAGAAAGTCTTAAAATGAAAGAAGAAAATCAAGAATAGGAGAGAGGAAGGAAAACAAATGGAATTTGAAAAATTACAGAAAATTATTGCAGAGGTATTAAATATTGAGCCGGAGGAGGTTAACATGAACTCCACATTCGTGGATGATCTTGGTGCTGACTCCCTTGATGTGTTCCAGATCGTTATGGGCATTGAGGAAGAATTTGATATTGAGATTCCGACTGAAGTGGCAGAGAATATTGTAAGTGTCAGCGACGCAGTAGAACAGGTCAAGAATGCATTAAATTAATAGATGTGGGTGCTGCTAAGACCGTTTGGTCTCACCGCAGCACCTTCTTTCATAATAGGGGAATAATAAGGAACACCCTGCCGGGTACCCCTTTATGTCCAAAAAGCGTGGACAATAATAAGGAAAGAGGAATGAGATGAGCAGAAATATTAAAGAACTGGAAGAACGGATTGGTTACCGTTTTTCAGACAAGCATCTTATGACACAGGCCATGACCCACAGCTCCTATGCCAATGAACACCGATTGAATAAGACAGAGTGCAATGAGAGACTTGAATTCTTAGGTGATTCGGTACTGGAAGTTGTTTCCAGTGATTGTCTGTATCATAAGTACCCTCAAAAGCCGGAAGGCGATTTAACCAAGATCAGGGCTAGCATTGTTTGTGAACCCACTCTTGCATATTGTGCGGAAGCGATAAAGCTTGGGGAATATCTTCTCCTTGGCCGGGGCGAAGAGTCAACTGGCGGCAGAGGGAGAGCTTCCATTGTTTCAGATGCCATGGAAGCACTGATAGGAGCCATTTATCTGGACGGTGGTTTTGCTAATGCAAAAGAGTTTATACTTCGATTCATCATGAATGATCTGGAACATAAGCAGCTCTTTTATGATAGCAAGACTATCTTGCAGGAGATTGTTCAGAGCCAGACAGAGGAGGCACTGACTTACGAACTCTTAAGGGAAGAAGGTCCGGATCATAATAAGATATTTGAGACTCAGGTGAAAATTGGGGATAAACCAATCGGGCAGGGGACCGGAAGAACCAAGAAGGCTGCGGAGCAGGTGGCGGCTTATCATGGAATTCTGAAGCTGCGTGGACAATAATAGTAAATTACCCTTCGGGCATCCCTCTATGTCCAAAAAGCGTGGACAATAATAAGGAACACCCTTCGGGCATCCCTCTATGTCCAAAAAGCGTGGACAATAATAAGGAACACCCTTCGGGCATCCCTCTATGTCCAAAAAGCGTGGACAATAATAAGGAAAGGGCAGCTGGTGATGGCTGTCAGCGTGGAGTATGTATTTAAAAAGTATAGAAGTTCAGGGTTTTAAATCTTTTGCCAACAAAATAGTATTCGAATTCCATAATGGAATAACAGGCATTGTAGGTCCTAACGGAAGTGGTAAGAGCAATGTTGCTGATGCGGTACGTTGGGTTCTGGGTGAACAGAAAGTGAAACAGCTAAGAAGTTCCAGTATGCAGGATGTTATTTTTTCAGGAACTGAGCTGAGAAAACCCCAGGGATTTGCCTATGTGGCCATAACCCTCGACAATTCAGATCACCACTTATCCATTGATTATGATCAGGTGACTGTTTCAAGAAGAGTTTACCGGTCCGGTGAGAGTGAGTACATGATCAATGGAAGCGCCTGCCGCTTAAAGGATATTAATGAACTTTTTTATGATACCGGAATCGGCAAGGAAGGTTATTCCATAATCGGGCAGGGCCAGATTGATAAGATTCTAAGCGGTAAACCGGAAGAACGCCGGGAGCTTTTTGATGAGGCGGCTGGAATTGTTAAATTTAAACGCCGCAAATCCATTGCCCAGAAAAAGCTGGAAGATGAAAAGCAGAATCTGGTCCGCGTCAGTGATATTCTTTCAGAGCTGGAAAAACAGGTTGGCCCTTTGGCAAAGCAGTCTGAGGCTGCGAAAGAGTATTTAAGATTAAAGGAAGAACTGAAAAAGTATGATGTAAATCAGTTCCTGATGGAGACAGAAGGACTTCGGCTCCAGATGAAAGAAGTGGACGAGAAAGAAGTGATCGTCAGCCGTGATCTGGATGATGCAAAAAATATATCAGAAGGTATAAGAGAGCAATATGATACCCTTGATACATATTTATCCCAACTGGATGAATCTATTTTAGTAAGCCGCAATGAAAAAAACGACTCTGATATTGAGACAGGAAATTTACAGGGCCGTATTAATGTGTTGAAAGAGCAGATTAATACGGAACAGATGAATGCGGAGCATATTGCAGGCAGGGTGAGATCCATTCACTCTGAGATAGATATGAAACAGTCTCAGGCAGCTTCTTATGAAGAGGAACGGTCTGTTATTGCCGAGTCAGTAAAGGCCGCGTTGGAACAGCTAAAGCAGGGAGAGGCGGTTCTTGCTGCAGAGGATGAAAAAATTCATCTTTTGGAACAAAGAATTGAGTCCGGGAAAGGGAGTATTATTGAGCTCCTTAACGAGAAGGCTGCATTAAATGCAAAACAGCAGCGTTATGAAACCATGCTGGAGCAGGTAAATGTACGTAGGTCTGAAGTCCTTCAAAAGCTTCTTAAATATAAAAGCGATGAGTCAGAACAGGATCAGCAGCTTCTGGTGCTTCAAAAAGAAGCGGATGAGATCGATACCGATATTCTTAAGTATAATGAGCTTCAGGTACAAAGCGAAAACAGAGCCGAGGAACTGGAGCGTGAAGTAAAACGGCTTGGCAAAAACTTAAATGACAGACAGCAGGAGTACCATACCAGTTCCACCAAGCTGGAATCCCTTCGTAATCTGGCAGAGAGGTATGAAGGATATGGCGGCAGCATCCGCCGGGTCATGGAAGTGAAGGACCGGATACGGGGAATCCATGGTGTTGTGGCAGACCTGATTACTGTTTCAAAAAAGTACGAGGTTGCCATTGAAACGGCACTGGGCGGAAGCATTCAGAATGTTGTTACCGACTCAGACCAGACGGCAAAGCAGCTGATTGAGTATTTAAAGAAAAATAAATACGGCAGAGCCACATTTCTGCCTCTTACCAGTATTGGTAACAAGAATGGATTTAATCAGGAGAAAGCCCTTAACGAACCGGGAGTTCTGGGGCTTGCCAATTCTCTGGTTGAAGCAGACAGCCAGTACGAGGGACTGATGAATTATCTTCTTGGCAGGGTGGTTGTTGTGGATACCATCGACCATGCAATTGCCCTTGCAAAGAAATTCCAGTATTCTTTAAGAATTGTAACTCTGGAAGGCGAACTTTTAAGTGCGGGCGGTTCCATGACAGGAGGTGCTTTTAAAAATACCAGTAACTTACTGGGAAGAAAGCGCGAAATGGAGGAACTGGAGGCTGCCTGCGAAAAGGCACTGAAAGAAACCGGTCAGATTGAGACAGAACTGGTTATGAACGAAGGTCTTCTAAATGAATGCAGGGAAGAACTTGAAACAATCCGAAGTGAAAAGCAGAAGCTTTATTTAAGACAGAATACGGTTAAAATAAATCTGCATAGGATTGAAGATAAAAAAGCAGAGATTGTGGAATCCTATGGGGATTTAGAACTGGAAAATACCCAGCTGGAGGTTCAGAAAAAAGAGATCGGAGAAAACAGACAGGATCTGATTCTTGCAGTGGAAAAACTGGCAGCCAGAAGCGGGGAAATTGACGGTGAACTGGAAGGCCTTAATACAGATCTTGAGAAAGCAAGGGCTGACAGGGAAAAGTTCTCAAAAGACTTATCGGAATCACAGCTGACGGCCTCCGGTCTGAAGCAAAAGGATGATTTTGAACTGGAAAATATCCGGCGTGTAAAGGATGAAATAAGCAGGCTGGAAGAGGAACTGTTAAAACTGTCTCAGGGAACAAGCGGTTCCAGTCTGATTATAGAAGAAAAACAAAAGGAAATTGAATCCATTAAAGCCAGAATGACAGAAATCAGTACAGCCAGAGAAACACTGGATCAGGCAATTAGTGAGAAGCTGGCTAAAAAAGACGCGAAATCGAAAGAGCAGAAAGAACTGTTTCAAAAGCGGGAGGAACTTACCCAGCGCATCAGTCTGCTGGATAAGGAATTGTTCCGCCTTCAGAGTCAGAAGGAAAAAATGGAAGAACGTATGGAAAACCACGTAAATTATATGTGGAATGAATATGAACTGACATTTTCAAAAGCTGAGGCTTTGAGGAATGAAGAGTGGACTTCTCTGCCGGATATTAAAAAAATGATTGGATCCTTAAAGGAAGAGATCCGCAAACTTGGTAATGTTAATGTAAACGCCATTGAGGATTATAAGGAAGTATCAGAGCGTTATGAATTTATGAAAACCCAGCATGATGATCTTATCACTGCAGAGGGAACCTTATTAAAAATTATTGATGAGCTGGATTCAGGAATGCGCAAACAGTTTGAGGAAAAATTCCGGGAAATCAGAGTGGAATTTGACAAAGTCTTCAGGGAACTGTTCGGAGGAGGACGCGGTGCACTTGAACTTGTAGAGGATGAGGATATCCTTGAGGCAGGAATACAGATTGTTTCCCAGCCACCCGGAAAAAAACTGCAGAATATGATGCAGCTTTCCGGAGGGGAAAAGGCACTGACAGCAATTGCGCTGCTTTTTGCAATTCAGAATCTGAAGCCATCTCCGTTCTGTCTTCTTGACGAGATTGAGGCTGCACTCGATGACTCCAATGTTGATCGTTTTGCAAAATATTTGCATAAGCTGACAAAATTTACACAGTTTATAGTTATTACCCACAGACGCGGTACGATGGTATCCGCAGACCGTCTGTATGGTATTACCATGCAGGAAAAAGGCGTTTCGACGCTTGTATCTGTTAATCTGATCGAAGAAGATTTAGAAAGTTAAGGAGGCCGACAATGGGAGAAAAAATGGGATTCTTTGGAAAACTGGTAGCTGGACTGCAAAAAACGAGAGACAATATTATCGCAGGTGTGGATTCCATTTTCAACGGTTTTTCGGCCATTGATGACGAATTTTATGAGGAAATTGAAGAAATTCTGATCATGGGTGATCTGGGCATCCAGACTACGACATCAATTGTGGAAGACTTGAGAAAAAAGGTAAAGGAACAAAACATCAAGGATCCATCAGAATGCAAGCAGCTTCTTATGGATAGTATCATGGACCAGATGGATCTGGGCGAAAATGCCTATGAATTCGAAAAACGCCGCTCTGTTTTATTGATTATCGGTGTAAACGGGGTGGGAAAAACCACTTCTGTTGGTAAGCTGGCAGGACAGATGAAGGATGATGGTAAGAAGGTCATTGTTGCGGCAGCTGATACATTCCGTGCAGCAGCGATTGAACAGCTGACGGAATGGGCAAAAAGGGCAAATGTTGATATTATTGCCCAGCAGGAAGGCTCTGATCCGGCTGCAGTTGTATATGATGCGGTTGCTGCGGCAAAATCCAGACAGGCCGATGTATTGATCTGTGATACAGCAGGACGACTTCACAATAAAAAGAACCTGATGGAAGAACTGAAAAAGATCAATCGGATCATTGATAAGGAATATCCGGAAGCATATCGGGAAACTCTTGTGGTTTTAGACGGAACTACCGGACAGAACGCTCTTGTACAGGCGAAACAATTCATGGAAGTGGCAGACATTACCGGAATTATACTTACCAAGCTGGATGGTACGGCTAAGGGGGGGATTGCGGTGGCAATTCAATCCGAACTGGGAATCCCGGTAAAATATATTGGTGTCGGGGAGAAGATTGACGACTTGCAGAAATTCAATGCAGAAGAATTTGTAAATGCATTGTTTCACGTAGAAGAGAAAGAAGAGGCGTAAATTATGTTGACATTGGAAAAGTTTGAGGAAGCATCAGAAGTCGTAGGCAAGGTCACCCTGGAAACGAAGCTTATTTACAGTGAGTATTTTTCCGCTCAGACCGGAAATAAGGTGTACTTTAAGCCGGAAAACATGCAGTATACCGGGGCTTATAAAGTAAGAGGCGCTTACTATAAAATCAGCACTCTGACAGAGGAAGAAAAATCCAAAGGTTTGATTACCGCCTCTGCCGGCAATCATGCTCAGGGTGTTGCCTATGCAGCTAAGCTTGCCGGAATTCCCGCTACCATTGTCATGCCTACAACAACTCCCCTGATGAAGGTTAACCGGACGAAAGGATACGGTGCCGAAGTAATTTTAGAGGGAGATGTCTTTGATGAGGCCTGCAGCCATGCTTATAAGCTTGCAGAGGAGAGAGGGCTTACCTTTGTACATCCGTTTAATGATTTAGATGTGGCAACCGGTCAGGGTACCATAGCCATGGAAATCATCAAAGAGCTTCCGACTGTTGATTATATTCTGGTTCCAATCGGCGGAGGCGGTCTTTGCACAGGTGTATCCGTACTGGCAAAGATGTTAAATCCCAAGATTAAAGTAATTGGTGTGGAACCTGCAGGCGCAAACTGTATGCAGGAATCAATTCGCCAGGGAAAAGTCGTATCTCTTCCCAGTGTCAACACCATCGCAGATGGTACTGCAGTAAAATGTCCGGGTGACAAGCTTTTCCCATATATTCAGGAAAATGTGGACAGTATTATTACAATTGAAGACTCAGAACTCATTGTAGCATTCCTGGATATGATGGAAAATCATAAGATGGTGGTAGAAAATTCAGGTCTGCTTACTGTTGCTGCTTTAAAGCATATCGATGTGGACAATAAAAAAATTGTATCTATTTTAAGCGGCGGTAACATGGATGTGATCACCATGGCTTCCATCGTACAGCTTGGACTGATTCAGAGAGACCGTATCTTTACCGTGTCAATACTGCTTCCTGATAAGCCCGGCGAGCTTGCAAAGGTATCCACCCTTCTTGCAAAAGAACAGGGCAACGTCATCCGTCTGGAACATAACCAGTTTATCAGCATTAACCGGAATACGGCAGTAGAATTGAGGATTACTCTGGAGGCATTTGGAACAGACCATAAGAATGCAATTATGGCTGCGCTGACTTCTCAGGGATATCGGCCAAAGCTTGTAAAGTCCAAGGGGACATACGGAGATTAAAGAATGAAAAAGCCGGATTAAATCCGGCTTTTTTGAAAAAAATTATAGGTTATTCAACGCTTTTTGCACCTTCCCCATCATACGAAAAGATACGGGATATGATTCTTTATTATCCATAATCAGCATGCCATTTTCTCTGGAATATTTAATTACATGCTTTAAATTTACTATAACAGAACGGCTGCACTGACAAAAGGCAGAGTTTAGTATTGCATTTAGTTCTTTTAAAGTGCCGGTTATTTGTTTAACTCCGGATTTGGTATGTATCATAATTTTATGATAATCTTCTCCAGTTGTCACTGCAATTATATCATTTTGGTCCAGAATAAGAGAAGATTTATCAATTTTTACAGATAACAGTCGGTTAGATACATTTAGCTGGTTTTTATAGTTTGCTTCTGCATTCCGTACACAGGCACAGATTTGATCCGGCAGAGTTTTTGGCTCATCCTTTATAATAAAGTCCATTGCTTCCACTTTATATTGAAACGTAAGAATTGCCATTTCACTGTGGGTTGTAACAAAAACAATGTAACCACGAGGATCGTATCTTCGAATTTCCTGAGCCAGTTCAATTCCATTTTGTCTGGCCTGTAAATCAATATCAAGAAAATACAGACCTGTAATACCTGATTTTTTTCTAAATGATAAAAGTTCTTCCGGATTCGAGGCAGTGCAATAAAGAATTGACTCTGTAGAATTCATTAACAAATATTTTTCAATAATGTCTTTCCATCTATTTAATTGTCTTTCATCATCTTCACAAAGATATATATGAATCATTTATAACACCTATTTTACACCTTTTCTAAGAATCAGTTTCTGAGTAAAGTAAGGTTCTTCGTAAGTAGTATCCCAGATAATATTGTCATAGTTGCTTAGTATGAGAGATACGTTATAAAGTCCTACACCGCGATCTTCCCCTTTTGTGGATATGCCGTGGCTGCAAAGTTGTGAGATTGCATGACTTAGGGGGAGAGAAGTATTTCGTATAATAATATAAAGGTCATTGTCCCTATAAAACATGCAGTAATATAATTCTTTTTCAATTGTATCCATAGCTGCTTCTATAGAATTGTCTAAAAAAATCCCAATAATTCTTGAAAGATCAAGAGTGTCCATGACCAGATCGTCAATTAATTCAGTTAATTCGATTTTTAAATTAATACCAATCTCCATCGTGTAAATAAATTTCGATGACAGCAGACTTTTCATGGCGGTATCTTTGATTTTTGAGAGGGCACCCAGTTTTGTATCTGATTCCGAAAATGAGTGACTGATAGGAAGCACTCTTTTTTCATAATATTCAATTAATCCATCCATGTCATTCTCTTCCATAAAGCCGCTCATCGTACTGAGTATGTTCATGTAATCATGTTTAAATTTTCGCATTATGCCGTAAGAATTCTCCAGCTTCTCTGTATAGTTCTGAAGATTTTCGTACTGTGCCATTCGAAATTTATAAGCTTGTTCGCCCATAGTTACTTTATAAATAGAATACATTAGAAAAACGGTAATAGAGAACAGCAGTAAAAAGATAATTCCATTTAGTGCAATTACACCATAATTATATCCTAAACGTTCACCATATGAAAAATTAAAAACAAAGAAAAACACCAAAAGAAACAAGTCGATTAATATTGCTTTAAGCATATGCTCGTTAGTCAGATATTGGGAGATATTTAATTTTTTATGAATAAATAATCCAATTAATTTAGTTGTAACTCCACAATATGCACAGTATAAACATGAAAAAGCAATGTTCATGATATCATGTTTAAGCATAGATACCATATCCATTTTAAGTACTTCGCCTGCAATGTACATAAACAGATAATTAAAAGCAATGATATATAGATATCCGAACAAATAGCACCCCAGGCTTAGATAATCGTTTTTTGTCATAATACATACAATTATCAGTATACCTGTAAGTGTAATAAAAGTACCAGCCTGCCCATAAACATGATTAAAAAGATAAAGAGATACGAAAGCATATAAAAATAAAAGAAATCTTTTTAATACAGAGAGTTTTTTGGGTAGCAAATTAACACAGGAGAAATAATTACAAAGACCTCCTGTAAAGGTATAGATAAAATATGTCATGGTGTCTCACCTCGCTAGTAAATACTATTATTGTACCTTGTTGGAAATAGAAAGTAAAGCTAATTGTATGAAAAATCACCTTGTTTGACGCTTAAGATAAAATACGCAACGAAAATTGCAAAAACATTTTTTGCCTTAAAGTTATGGTAATATATGGTTAAATGGTGGTGGAAAAATGGGCATAAATAAAATGGCATTAATGCTTAATAATTGGATGAATGAAATCAGTCCGAAAAGTAAAGAAGAGAGCGATGTAATTCAATATGGTATTGAACTATTATTGGATAATATTGCTAAGTTTGTATTCATTCAGATCATAGGAATTATGATTGGAAGAGGACTGGAAACTCTTCTTATTTTGTCAGCTTTTTGTGGACTCAGATTACAGGCTGGCGGGATACATGCAAGAACGGGAACTGGCTGTGGGCTTAGTATGCTGCTAATATGGGCTATATCATTAACTGGTCATACATATTTGCCAATCGGAATTTCCCTGTTGCCATGCATCTATATTATTTCATTGATAGTTATTTGTTTTTTTGCACCAAGGACCATCAACATAGAATATTTTACTTCAAAAGATATTCTGAAAAAGAAACTGTATTCTATTGCTGTTTTAACTCTTATCATGACGGTTGCATATCTGAATCCGTCACTGAGAGAACTACTTATTTATCCGGTTGTTTTGGAAGTACTAACGTTATTTCCTAAAAACAAAACAAATAAAAAGGAGATTGAGGATGATGAAAAAGGAAGTAGTAAAAGAATTGCAGAAAGCATTAGTTAAAGTATCTCTTAATTCTGTAGGGAGAAGCATTCCGGCTGGAGTATATGAAAGAAAAATTCCGGAAGAAGTGTTAAAGATGCGCAATGCAAAGTAATTTTGGAAAAGAAGACATCATCAGAAATTCCGGTATGAGTAATTCAACGAACTATAAAAACGTTGTTTAATGAAAAAGCATATAGTATAGGATGACATCGGTTTTCTTATACAAAAAGGGGAGTATCTGCTGTCTTTCGGTTTCTATAAAAAGGCAGCAGATTTACGTATTTTACAAAGTTTTTTATATTGGCATGTAGTTTTTTTTCCTAAGTAAGCAGAAGACAAAGTTAGGAGAAAGGTATATGAGAGAAAATTTATTTATAAAAATTTTAAAGATGGAAAAAAAGAAACCAGATATTATTGGAAATAATGTAATTGAAAAAATAAGTATGTTACCAAAACATAATATGAGGGGGATCATCCCGGAAGAATATTGCATTGAAGTAATAACGACTATCCCAGAAAGAAAGAACATTATAGAAATGTTAGAAATTTAGAATGTTAATAAATGGAGCGTTGAAAAGCAAATGTGAAATCTGTAATTAACGCTTCTTTTTTGTGCAAATAAAGAAAACGGACCCCTCAGGGTCCGCAATATGCGTTATATCTGTAAATCTTAAAATTCAGATCATTTTAACTCCTCCGAACGAATCCGCGGTTCTGCAACCATAGAATAATTGGTATGATAGATTACAAAACCTGGCGCTGCTCCTGCCACCTTTTTGATTTGTTTTTTCTGAATATAATCCACTTCAACCTTATCGTTGTCTTTTCCCTTGGAATAATATGCTGCCAGGGCTCCGGCTTCTTCAAAGGTCCGGTCGGTCAGTTCTTTCCCTTCAGATTTGACGATCACATGAGAGCCGGGAATTCCTTTGGCATGAAACCACCAGTCATTACCGCTTGCGACTTTAAAGGTCAGCTCTTCATTTTGATAGTTGTTCTTGCCTACATACATATGAAATCCATCGGATGATATATAATGGAAGGGTTTACTGGTGACTTTTGGCTTTTTGTCTCCGCTTTTTCGATGTTTGACGTATCCATACTCCATCAGTTCTTCTTTTATCTGAACAAGGTCTTCTTCCAGCAGGGCGATATCAAGTGCGGCGCTGATGGACTCCAGATGTTCGATTTCCTGTCTGGTCTCTTTTATCTGTCCTGTGACAGCTTCAAACGTTCGTTTCATTTTATTGTATTTGTCAAAATACTTCTGGGAGTTTTCCCTGGCGGACAGCTGGTTATCCAGCGGAATGGTAATGTCTTCATTGGTGTAGTAGTTAAGGCAGGTAAGCTGCTTTTCACCGCCTGTCAGCTCATAACCATAGGTATTTAAAAGCTCTCCGTATATTTTGTACTTATCCTTTTTCTCCGTGTCTTTCAGCTGTTTTTCCTGCAAATCGTATTTTTTGTAGTTGCGTTCAAGTGCTGTCTGAACAATCTTCCTTAAATCCACAGATTTCTGGCGGATTCTTGTCACTGCATTCTTAGATGCATAGTAAGTTTCTAAAAGTGTACTGATGGATTCAAATGACTTCGCTTCATATTCACTGCCTTCATAGCAGGTGAGCGGGACGGCAGCAAATTCAACAGGCTCTTCATTTTTATAAATAATATTTGGTTTAAAAACTCCTTTTTTAATATCTTCTATCATAAAGGAGAACATGCGGTATAAGTGCAAAAGCTCCGTTTCTGTCAGTTCATTGGCGGAATGATCTCCGTCAATGGATGCCAGATGACACAGTTCATGTCCAATAATGGGGCTTATTCCGGTTAAGTTTAAATAAAGGCTTTTCTGTACCGGCGCGGCTACATGCCTGACAGCAGCTATAAATTCATCTTCTGTAATCGTCAGCGGATCTTTTTTGTCCATGGTCTGAGGTATAAAATATGTTCTTCCGGGCAGAACTTCACGCACAGAACTGACCTGGGCAGATATATGCTTAATACTATCCAGAATCATATCTTCTTCATTGCAGAAGATGATGTTGCTGTGCTTGCCCATGATTTCTATCATAAGTTTTTTGGTTCGTCTGTCGCCTAATTCATCCAGATGTTCGATTTCCATGCAGAGGATCCGTTCCAGACCAGGCTGGCTGATTTTCATAATTCGTCCATTCCCGATATGCTTTCTTAAAAGCATACAGAAATTGGGCGCAGTTAAGGGGCTCTGCTTGTTGTTTTCAGTAAAATAAACCAGTGGTAAGCTGGCACTGGCGGAAATTAAAAGCTTCCATGTATTTTTTTGATTTTTAACAGTAAACAGCAGTTCATCTTTTTCCGGCTGGGCGATTTTAGAGATCTTTCCGCCCTCCAGCCGGTCTTTCATTTCTGCCGTGAGATTTGCCATAACAATTCCATCTAATGCCATTGTCTGAGTCCTCCGGTAAGGTTTATAGATGAAGATAGTATATCACAGAAACTGTGTTCTGTAAAATT
>JAEWPQ010000031.1 GCA_023460575.1 Bacillota bacterium | reverse complement strand
TATTTACAGGGGCTGCAGCCATGGGTGTATCTACTGTGACAGCCGTTCCGACTGTTATGGAATAGACCATTTTGATACGGTACGCGTCAAGGAGGATGCGCTGAGGATTATTCGGGATGACTTAAGGCGAAAGGTAAAAACAGGGGTGGTAGGCACCGGAGCAATGAGTGATCCTTACAATCCTTTAGAAAAAGAGCTGAAACTTACCAGACATGCCCTGGAATTAATTGATGCCTTTGGTTTCGGTGCAGCGATTGCCACAAAAAGCAGCCTGCTCCACCGGGACATGGATATACTGAAGAGTATAGCTGACCATTCACCTGTACTAATAAAGGTTACTGTAACAACAACTGACGATGAACTGGCGGCTAAAATAGAACCGAGAGTTTCCAAACCTTCTGACAGGCTGTCTCTCATTGCAGCGTTAAAGGACCATGGGCTGTTTACAGGAATTCTTCTGATGCCTGTACTCCCGTTTCTGGAGGATCATGAGGATAACATACGGTCAGTTATAAATAGAGCAAAAGAGGCCAACGCTGACTTTATCTATCCGGCTTTTGGTGTCACCCTGCGGAATAATCAGAGAGAATGGTATTATGACCGCTTAAGAGAGCTTTTTCCAGGAGAACACCTTGCAGAGGAATATATGAAACGGTATGGCAACAATTATCAGTGCACAAGTCCAAAGGCGCGAAAATTATGGCAGGTATTTTCTGAAGAATGCGAACGAAACAGGATTCTTTATAAAATGCCGGATATTATCCACGCCTATAAGAAAAATTACCAGATAACCCAGCTGAGTCTTTTTGATTAATTCATACGGGTGTATTCACCAAAACTGTTTACAAATTCCCTGGCTATGTTTGAAACATAGCCATTTTTTTTATAGACTGCGGCTATCCGGGTGACTGTATCAGCAGAATTAATTTCCTTAAACAGGAGGTTTTCCTGTCCCATACTGCAGCAAATGGATTCCGGCACCAGTGCAATTCCCAGTCCGGCTTTTGCCCATTGAAGGCAGGTTCTTGCATCGTCGTTTCTGCAGAATATATCCGGTTCGATGCCGCAGTTTTGAAAGGCCAGGGATATAATTGAATTAAATCTGCGGTAATAGATCAGTGGTTTTCCCGCAAGTTCGGTAATGCTTACCTTGTGATTTGAAAGATCCGGAAAAAAGGAAGGGATCCCCACTGCCATAATCGGTTCTTCTTTACCATAAACGCACTCCAGTCCTTCCGGGTTAAATGGAGTCCGTATGATGGAACACTCTACAAGTCCGTTCTTCATCTTTTCAAGCAGCTCATAGGTATTGCCTTCTGTTACCTCAAAGCGGACGCCTGGATGGGCTGATGTGAAAACTTTTAAAAAGTCCACAAGGACTGTTCCGGATGAAGAAATGGTCCCCAGTTTCAGTACCCCTCTGGCAGATGAGGGAAAGTGCTTTAAATCCCCGGATACAGAATCCATCATAGATAAGATGTCTTTTGCCTTAAAATATAAATAAGTGCCTGCTTCTGTAAGCTCTGTTTTTTTTGCTCCCCGTTCAAAGAGCTTAAGTCCCAGTTCTTCTTCCAGAAGCATAATCTGCTTGCTTAATGGAGGCTGGGATATTCCCAGCTTTTTTGCAGCTGCTGTAAAACTGCCGGTTTCTGAAATGACAGTAAAATAATAAAGCTGTTTAGAATTAATTGGATTCATCTGGCACATCCTCTATTCATATGATTTTCATTTTGTACTTGTAATATTATATCAAAATGGTATAATATTACAAGGCATTATTCTAAAAAAGTATTAATTACGGAGGAAAAGGAATATGAAAAAACTCCTTAAGTATTTGAGCGAGTATAAGCGGGAAAGCATCCTGGGGCCTTTGTTTAAGCTTTTAGAGGCCAGTTTTGAGCTTCTTGTGCCTCTGGTTATGGCCAGAGTCATAGACATTGGAATTAAAAACCATGATTTGACTTATATTCTGTCTATGGGCGGAATCCTGGTGCTTTTAGGCATAATAGGTCTTGCCTGTTCCATTACAGCCCAGTACTTTGCAGCAAAGGCAGCAGCAGGATTTGGAACCTCACTTAGAAATGATCTGTTTGCCCATATTAACAGTCTGTCTTATCAGGAAATTGACACCGTTGGAACAGCTACCCTTATTACAAGAATGACCAGTGACGTGAATCAGGTTCAATCAGGGGTAAACTTGTTTTTACGGTTGTTTCTGCGTTCACCATTTGTAGTTTTCGGTGCAATGGTCATGGCGTTTACCATAGATGTTAAGGCTGCTCTTATATTTGTAGTTTCCATACCTGCGCTTTCTGTTGTGGTATTCGGTATTATGGTCTTTAGTATGCCTTTATATAAGAAAGTACAAAAGCAGCTGGACCGGGTTCTTCTGACTGCCAGAGAGAACTTAGGCGGAGTCCGTGTCATCCGTGCCTTTAACCGCCAGAATGATGAAGTGAGCAGATTTGATGAAGAGAATGGCCTGCTGGTGAGGATCCAGGTTTTTGTAGGGAAAATATCTGCCCTGATGAATCCGCTTACTTATGTTATCATCAACCTTGCAATCATTGTTCTGATTAACACAGGTGCAAACCGGGTTGAAATGGGTATTATCACCCAGGGACAGGTGGTGGCTCTTGTGAATTACATGTCTCAGATTCTTGTGGAGCTGGTGAAACTTGCCAACTTAATTATCACTATATCCAAATCTCTGGCCTGTGCCAACCGGATCAGCTCTGTATTCTCCATGGAATCAGGAATAAAAGAGACAAGCCATAACAATGTGAGAGAAGAAACGGATGCGCCTAAGGTGGAATTTGATAAAGTGAATCTTTTTTATCAGGGTGCGAAAGCAGAATCATTGGCCGGAATTGGATTTCATGTTATGAAAGGTGAGACAATTGGAATTATAGGAGGAACCGGTTCAGGGAAAACCACACTGGTAAACTTAATTCCAAGATTTTATGATGTCTCCGGCGGAAGTGTGAAAGTGGGAGGGATCGATATAAGAAATTATCCTCTCAGCCAGTTAAGAAAGATGGTTGGTATTGTTCCTCAAAGAGCAGTACTTTTTAAAGGCACCATCAGAGAAAATATGCAGTGGGGAAAACGGGATGCTTCTGATGAAGAGATCTACCGCGCACTTTCCATCGCCCAGGCAAAGGAATTTGTGGATGAGAAAGGGGAAGGACTTGATTTTCTTATACAGGCGGGAGGAAAGAATTTATCCGGAGGCCAGCGTCAGCGCCTTACCATTGCCAGAGCAATTGTAAAAGACCCCCAGATTCTTATTTTGGATGACAGCGCCTCTGCTTTGGACTTTGCTACGGATGCGCGGCTTCGCAGTGCTATTAAGGAAGAAACAAAAGATATGACAGTATTTCTGGTATCCCAGAGAGCTTCCACCATAAGAAATGCAGACCGCATCATTGTCCTGGACGACGGAAAGATGGCAGGCTGCGGAAAGCATGGAGATTTGATGGAATCCTGCGAAGTTTACCGGGAGATCTGCCTTTCTCAGCTTTCTGAAAAGGAGGTGCGGTAATATGAATATAAAAAAACACAAGTCCACGATCAAACGTATTTTAAATAAGATTGCAAAGTATAAATTGAGTGTTATGGCTTCCCTTTTCTGTGCATTTTTAACCGTTGTTTTCACCTTATACGTTCCTATATTAATTGGACGGGCAATTGACTGTATTGTGGGTGCAGGCGAGGTGAATTTTAAAGCCATGGGTATCATCCTGACACAGATTGCTGTCGTTGTTCTGATTACTGCAGCAGCACAGTGGGTTATGAGCCATATTAACAATCAGATCACCTACCGGGTGGTGAAGGACATCAGAACCCAGGCATTTAACAAGCTGGAAAGCCTTCCTTTAAAGTACATTGATTCTCATGCCCACGGTGATTTAATCAGCAGAATTATTGCAGATATTGATCAGTTTTCTGATGGTCTGCTAATGGGATTTACCCAGCTTTTTACCGGGGTTTTAACAATTCTTGGAACATTGTTTTTTATGTTTTTCATTAATCCCATTATTGCTGCCTTGGTTGTACTTGTTACTCCGCTGTCCCTGTTTGTGGCCAGTTTCATAGCCAAAAGAACTTACAGCATGTTCCGGATGCAGTCTCAGACAAGAGGGGAAATGACTTCTCTTGTGGAAGAGATGCTGGGGAACCAGAAAGTGGTGAAGGCTTTTGCCTATGAAGATGAGGCGCAGAAAAAATTTGAAGTTATCAATGAAGAACTTCGTGAATGGGGATTAAAAGCAACCTTTTTCTCATCCATTACCAATCCGGCAACAAGATTTGTAAACAGTCTTGTTTATGCATGTGTAGGAATTGCAGGTGCATTTGCAGCTGTAAACGGTTTTTTGACAGTCGGACAGCTGTCTAGCTTTTTAAGCTACGCCAATCAGTATACAAAGCCATTTAACGAGATCTCAGGGGTGGTGACAGAGCTTCAGAACGCACTGGCTTCTGCTGCCAGGGTATTTGAACTGATTGACGAAGAAACTGAGATACCAGACGACAGCGATGCGATTGTACTGGACCATGCTAAAGGAGAAGTTGTACTGGAACACGTTGACTTTTCCTATAATCCCGGTGTTTCGCTGATTGAAGATATGAATCTTTTGGCAGGACAGGGAAAGAGAATCGCTATCGTAGGTCCTACGGGATGTGGAAAAAGTACTGTGATTAACCTTCTTATGCGTTTTTATGATGTAAATGCCGGATCCATAAAGGTTGATGGAATGGATATACGCCGCATAACCAGAAAAAGCTTAAGATCTGAGTATGGTATGGTGCTGCAGGAGACCTGGTTAAAGACAGGTACCATAAGGGAGAATATTGCATACGGAAAACCGCAGGCTTCAGAGGAAGACATTATTAAAGCTGCAAAAGAAGCGCATGCCCACAGTTTCATTTCCAGAATGCCTCAGGGATATGATACAGTCATTTCAGAAGATGGGGGAAATTTATCTCAGGGCCAGAAGCAGCTTTTGTGCATTGCCAGGGTAATGCTGTGCCTTCCGCCGATTCTCATACTTGATGAGGCGACTTCCTCCATTGATACAAGAACTGAATTAAAGATACAGAAAGCATTTGCAAAAATGATGGAGGGACGTACCAGTTTTATTGTTGCCCATCGTCTTTCTACAATTAAGGAGGCAGATGTCATACTTGTCATGAGGGATGGACATATTATTGAACAGGGAACTCATGAGGATCTCCTTTCTAAAAATGGTTTTTATGCTCAGCTTTATAACAGCCAGTTTGCGGTATAAACAGGCAGAATAATGATGAATGAGGCACTGGGAAAATATGAATTTTGTATTTTTCTGGTACCTTTTCTTGTATTCTTGACATATTTCTTATAAAATAGGGGGGAAAGTACGATATTTAATAAAATGAAATTTTGTAAGAGGGGAAAGAGAATGTTTGAAATTGCTATTTGTGATGACAGTATGGGCGACAGAGCGCGTTTAACAGAACGGATCGAGAAGAATATGCCGGAGAGTGATAAATTCCGCATACATGAATACGATTCCGGAATCAGTCTTTTGTCAGCGATAAATAATATCAGGTTTTCTATCATATTCCTGGATGTTCAGATGAATGAAATGAACGGAGAAGAAACAGCAGTCAGGATCCGTCAGCTGGATAATAATGTTATTCTGGTATTTTATACGGGATTTGCGGAACCGTCACCCCGCAGTTTTGAGGTTCAGCCTTACCGGTATATCATGAAGAATATGACCGATGAGGTAATGGACCGGTACATAAGGGATTCTCTTGATAAAATGATTGAATTGGGACAGGCACCCCTTCTTTCGGCAAATGTTAACCGGGAACGGCTGTTTCTCCGGGCAGATGATATTGTTTACATAGAAAAGTATAAGAAAAATACCAGAGTCCATATTTCTGAAAGTTCTATCAGAATTTATGGAATAAAAGATATCGACAGCAGTGAAGTGCCTGAAATCCGGGTTCCGGATAAGCTGGAGACTATCTACGAACATTTAAAAAAGTATGGTTTCGGCTATCCTCATGACAGCTATATTATTAATTTTAAATATTTAGTCTACTGTACCAGTAAGATACTGCGGCTAAAAGATGTTGATACCATGTTTCAGATAACCAGAAGCAAGGCTCAGGAGTTTCATATGCTGAAAGAAGAATTTATGTTATCAAAATATAAGGATGGCAATTGATATGGGGAATGATTTGTTTTCGATAAGCAGGCTTTTATTCTGCGGCGCAGATGTCTATATGATGTGCAGATTTTTTGCTGCTATATATCCTTTCAAAACCTTTGGCAGGAAACGTTATATTATAAGCATAGTTATAACATTGCTGATTTTCTTTGAAAATGCGATTGGCAGTATGAGTCTGAATTTTATAACAGTACCACTTTTTTGTTATATATATGCTCTGCTTTTGTTTAAGGTTTCCTTTACAAACGGCATAGCATATACGATTATTTATTTTGCTTTTGTGGGAGGAAAGGAAGTCCTGTTTGAACTTGTATATCGGTTCCTTTCTAACAATCTTCCCTTTTATATACCGCCATGGTTTACAGCAGGGGGAATTTATTTCCTGATATTAGAATATATTGTAGGATTTTTATTTTTACTTTATATTGAAAAGTATATTAAAAAAATTAATATTAGAAACAATAATGTATTTTCGTGGTATTTACTGATTGTCCCCATTCTCTCATTGGCGATTTCAAGTAGTTTTTTATATATGGATTTTCCGAAACCGATAGTTTTACAAATTTTTATGTGTGGTGGAGCAGTATTGTTATATCTCTCCAATGCTGCAATATTTATCATTCTCGAGAAATATACTGATATGATGAACAAAATAAAATATGCAGAACTCTATTCTGTTAAAAGAGAGATGGAAAACGACCACTTTCAAAATATACTTAAAATAAATGATCATTACCGCTGCTTTATGCATGATGTACATTCATATTTTAACAGTTTTCGTTTGCTGGCCTTAAATGGAGAAAATCAAAAGATTGTTGAAATCATAGATGAACTAAAGGGTAAAATACAAGATGAAATTAATATAGTTATTTATAGCAGTAACCCTGTATTTAACGCCATTTTATCAGAACGTGTTTCAAAGGCAAAAGAGCTTGATGTTGAGTTATCTATATTTATAGAAAAGAACCTGAATCTGGATTTTATATCAGACTCGGATATGATTTCCATGTTTGGCAATCTGCTTGACAATGCACTGGAGGCAGCGGCAAAGTGTGAAGCACAAAAGCGGACAGTACATATAAAACTATTTATGGGAACGAACTATTTTCTGATTTTCCGTATTGAGAACAGTTTTAGAGTAAAAGCGAAAAAAGAAGGGGACAGACTGCTGTCAACAAAAGAGGACTCAAAGCATCATGGTTTGGGAGTAGGGATTGTTACGTCTTTGGCTGAGAAGTATGGAGGGTCATTGCATCTTGATCAGAAAGATGAATTGTTTGTTACAACTTTAACAATTTCTGCGTTTTTAGAAGAGCAATATGCTAATTTTGGCACTCAACGTGTATAATTTTGGCACTTCACTTGAAATATCTAAAATACTGTTATAATATGAAAGAAAAAAAAGGAGTGGTTTAAGATGAGAAAAATGTTAAATGCTTTAAAAGGTAAAGTGTCAATGGTGAGCGTGATGAACACATGTGCATTGCTGGTTGCAGCTTATACGATTAATGTAACCTGTTTCTGGGCTCATCACCAGCCGGAGGTTCCTGAAGAAGCCAAGAGTCTCAGGAAATTTTAATGTTACAACGGATTTCGGAAAACATAGTCAGCTGGCAGATTAGAAAAAATCTTTTAAAAGATGATCAGCGCGCGTTATATCTTTATGCTTATGAAGTCTTAATTAATCAGATTATTAATATAATCGTGGCTGTTATCATAGCAGTAATCATGCGAGCCCCTATGCCTGTGTTTGTGTTCCTTGCCAGTTATATACCTTTAAGGTCCTATTGCGGCGGGTATCATGCGAAAACCAACGGAGTCTGTACCGTAGTATCAGCAATCCTTATTCTGATTGTCTGTTTGCTAGAGAAATACATAGTTGGGACGGCGGCTCTTTTTTTACCAGTTGCAGGGTTCCTTATTTCAGGAATTCTGATCTATATCTTTGCACCGGTCCCTGACCGGAATAAACTTCTGGATGAAGAGGAGACAAGACGTTACCGGTTGAAAAGCAGACAGCTATGGTTAGCAGAAGTAATCGCAGGCGGAATATTTTGGTTTGTCAACATCAGAGTTTGTGTTGTACTGGCCATAAGCCATCTGCTGCTATCCATTATGCTTTTGTATGGAGTGCTGAAAAATAATAAGATGGGTATGAAAGAGCAATAAAAAGTATTTGAAAACGAGACTGTGGATTTATGGCAGTCTCGTTTTCTCATTATAGTTTGTCAGATCTGTCTGGACTTAATAACGGAGATATTTCATCTGTGTAAAAGAGTGTCAGCCGGTGCATTGCTCTGGTACAGGCTATATAAAGTAAGTTTCTATCGTGTTCCGCAGAATAACAAACGCTGTCTGCATAAGGAATTATGACTTCATCAAACTCCAGTCCTTTTGACATCTGTATGGATGTGACTGTTATACCACTTTTAAATTCCGTGCTGTCTGTGGAAATGAAGTGTACCTCATAATCACCGGATAGCTTGTCATAAAGCAGTTTTGCATCATGGGAAGTCTTTGTGATAATAGCAAGAGACGAATATGACGATTGTAAAAAAGCTTCAATTCCATTTCTGATATTTAAAAGCTCATCATTTTTATTCCGGCATCTGATAAGAGCCGGGGGAGTGCCATGCCGCTCTATGGCTTCTATTGTTCCAGTATTTTTAATCTGCTTTGCAAAAGAAATAATCTCATAGGTAGAACGGTAGCTTTTTGTCAGTTCGATGAAATCAGAATCATCATACAGGTTTTTCAGATCGTCTAATGTGTGTACATGGCTGGGATTTATAAATTGTCCAAAATCACCTAAAATGGTTTTGGGGCAATGAAACAGGAGGTTAATAACCACATATTGAATTGGTGTATAATCCTGCATTTCATCAATGACCAGATGCCTGATGAGCCTATTTTCCTGCAATCCTTCGTAGAAGTTATATAAATATAGAAATGGGAAAACATCCGCCCATTCTAATGTATTTTTTGAAGGCATAATGAATAACCCTGTTTTATTCATGTATTTATAAAATTCTTTATAAAGTGACAGGGTATTTTTGATCTTTAACATTTTATTTAAAGCTTTAAGAATGGTACTGCTTCTGGGAATATCATCTCCCATATAGTTATCACTGTGGAAACGGTCATAAAAATCAGAAGCGATCATCTTTAAACGCTGTCTGACAGGAAAATTACCATAAGCATCAAAACGTTTTTTTATAGTATCGGCATCTGCGGTGAACCGGCCGTAAGTATAATCAGCTGGTTCGAAAATAATTCCGGGTGCAGCTGTGATAAAATCATCCATTTGTTTTACAAAAGACAGTGCAGACTTAAACCTCACCCGCTCCTTCCATGCGCTGTCATTTGATTCTGAAGAAACTCTGTCTGCTTCAAACCCAATTAAATTTCCTATTTGCTCTCTGGCAATATCGGTAAATTCCAGTTCGCAGACCGGTTCTTCCCCAAGTTCCGGAAGCACCTCGGAGATATAATTTCCGAAAACTCTGTTGGGTGACAGTATGGCTACATGATCTGCTGATAGTCTGTCTTTAAAACGATAGAGTAAAAAGGCAATCCGATGGAGCGCGATCGATGTTTTACCGGACCCGGCAACACCTTGTATAATGAGAGTGCGGGAGTTTTCATTTCTGATAATCTGGTTTTGCTCTTTTTGAATGGTAGTTATAATGGATTTCATTTTTTCATCTGAAGTATGGCTCAATTCCTGCTGAAGAATATCATCCTGAATGGTAAGAGAACTTTGGAGTGCATATTCCAGCTTTCCATTCTTTATTTTGAACTGCCGTTTTTCTGTCAATTGCCCCTCTATTCTCCCGGAAGGGGCAACAAATCCTGCAGGTCCGATTTCATAATCGTAGAACATACTGGAAATTGGTGCCCGCCAGTCGAATATCATCAGTTCATTTCCGTAACGAAATGAAAAACGGCCAATGTAGTACTTTCCCGGTATACAACTGTTATTTTCCTTAAAGTCTATTCGGGCAAAATAGGGGGAATCTTTTAATTTCAGGAGTTTATCCCGTATACTTGCTGAAAAAGCTGTGGTATTGTCCATTCTATTAAGTTCCATTTCATTTTGAAACATCTCATGCGGGTCGATTTCTCCGCGGTTTTGTACCATATACCGTTTAAATTCCATGTAATTCGCATCCAGGCGTCTGACATCAGCATCTGCTTTTTCTAAAGCATCATCTACTTTGCGATTGATCTCTTCAAGATAAAGTATATCAGATTGATTATTCATTTGTTTTCTCCCTTTGTAAAATAAAACGCTGTGTGGGATAACCGAATTCAGTCAGCAGTTCGGCTTCCGCAAAGCCTAAATCTTTAATGATCTTACGATGGCCGGTATCTGCTTTGTCTCCTTCTCTGTAGGTCGTTATGCTGATGTCCTTATCCTCGAAAAGCTCTCCCATAACTCTGTCAAGAAAAGCTTTGGGAATTCCTTTTTTCCGGTAAAGCGGATGGGTACCCATAAAATCAATGCTTCCGGTTTTGACGGAAAAAAGCATTGCTCCGATTGCAGTCCCATTATTTTTTAATATTAACGCCTGTCTGGTTTTAATTCGTTGTTTCAGTTCCTCAATGTATTCCTTTTCATCCAGACAGGGAAAACCATCGATTACGAGCCGGACCAGAGCCATCCAGCAGGCAATATCTGTTTCTGATGCATAAGCAATATTCCATTCAATGCTGTCACTTTGATTAAGCATATCATACCCCCCCTTAAATTCAAATTTTGACTGTAAAGGATAGAATTTTTCATTGTCCCTGTATTTGCTTGGAGGCTGTTTATACATGGCAGTAAAAATATTAGTAAATGCCTGCTGACTTTCATAACCGGCAATCAGAGCAATATCTAAAATCGGTTTATTTGAGAAGACAAGCAGTTTTGCCGCCTCTGTTAATTTTCGCCGCTTCACATACTCATGAATGGTAAGTCCGGTAGTGTCAGCAAATATGCGGTGCAGATGATGCTTTGAATAATGTACCGCATTTGCAATGGCATCCAAATCTGTTTTCTCAGTTAAGTGTTCCTCAATGTAATCGATTGCGACTATCGTATTGCTGATGTTTCTATTTTTCATTACACTTGGCCTCCTTTCTGCTGATGCAAAATCGTCATTTTAAGTATAACAAAATTTAACAATCAGAGTTTAATAAATCTTGCTGTTTTAAATAAAATTACGTTTCAACCTGCTTGGCGTGCAAATTTTGGAGCTCAATGTGTACAATTTTAGCACTTCGGTTGAATTTAATTCAGTTATATGTAGAATGTAAATTAGAAGTAATTTAGTTCTCGGAACGAAAGGAGGGCTGATGGTGCAGAATAAAAGAAACAATGAAAGCTATTATCAATACAGGGCAAGCTGTTCCATCCGCAAGGAGGATGGAACAGAAGAAATTAAAAATTACGAACTGGAAACAGATATTTTGTATGGAGATCTCCATTTTTGGAATCGTTTCTATTATCTTAAAAAAAGTCAGAATATGCTGTTTGACTTTGCTTCCCGTGAACCAGGGATTGTAAAATGCAGAATCCTGCAGGAAAGACTGGTCTTAATACCAAGATTTACTTATAAATCCAATAAGACTGTCAGTAAAAAAGGATCATTGATTAAAAGACTGCTTCTTGTTATTGAAGTGATTGTGTTACTGCTTTTGGTTATGTCAAGAGCATCTGCTGCAGGAGAAGAGAGAATGGGCATTTACGCTAATGGTCAGGTGCTGTCTGATTTTGCTGAACAGGGAGAGGAGAAAATCAGACAGTACATGTTAGATAAAGATTGAACAAAGCAGAGAGGAAGAATCATGTGTGATGATGAGAAACTGATTGATGACAGACATCTTGAACGGATAAACAGGTTTACCAGTATAGAAACAGGAATTTATGTGGAAGGAGAACTGCTTCAGTTTTGCGAAACAAAGATGTTTGATAACGAAGTAGGGATTTTTCTTCCTTCTGCATTCATGGATATGAAACCGGAAGATGTAAAGAGAAAATATTTTTCTGAACAGCGGCCAGAAATTATAAAAACAAATAAAGATGGAACCGTCAATTTTACCTTCAGCATGGTGGAAAGAGAGATTAAGCCGGAACAGCTTGAGTATGTAATACAGGAATTTTATCTTGTATTAAAGCGTTTTCAGCCCATGAGTGTCTGTCTGGAGGACGGGACAGAGTTAGATCATGACGTTCCTTTTGCCTGGATGGAATTTATCAGCACTGCTCTCGATGACAATCTCTTTAATATGCTGATTATTTATCCGGTGGGTAAAAAACTGCTGATGGTCATGTTTAACTGCCCATTTGAGAAGAGACTGGATTGGAGCCGCTGCCTTGGTAAAATCCGCAATAGTATTACTATTTACAAGGCCTGTAATAATCCGCCCGGGGAAAGGAAGGAGATCTTATGATAAAAGAGCAGTCTTTTGAGGATTTATACGGTTATTTTTTTGGAATGTTAAACAGAGGAGATCTTGATGAGTTATATGCAAGAGCATTGGAGGCAATTCCTTCCATAGTATCCCTGCAGAAAATCAGTGATTTTAACAGCTCCCCTGAAGCAGGCAGTATGAGCCTATAGGCAGAATGTCCTGCTGTACTTCAAAATCCCCGTACTTTCGCACGGGGACGATGAACTAATTCGTTTTTTCAATGGTTTAATCCCGGCTATTTTGACTGAAGCCGGTTGATCATGGTCAGTATCAGCAGGAGATCGTTTTCCGGCAGAGTTTTCAGCTTGTCTATGGTATCTCTGACTAAGGGCGGGTTGGGATTATCATTATCAAAAAAGTCTTTTGGCGTTACGCTTAAGTATTCACAGATTGCCAGAAACTCCGCCATTGAGGGGAGACTCCTGCCGCTTGAGATGCTTTGCACGTAACTTCTGCTGTGTCCCAGCTCCAGGCTCATCTTATGTTCCGCCACTCCTTTTTTTAAACGTAATTCTGTAATCCTTTTGTTGATATAGTCTTGATCCATTATAGTCACCTCTCGTACTATATTTTATGATAATAAAATTTGTAAAATACACGATTAAAATATGTAAAATTCATATATTGCATAATCTGAATACCAATAGTATAATTAAAAACTGTTGATATTATGTAAAAAGTGCAGGGAGGAAAGGAGTTTGAATAGGTATAAAAGTTCTGATATCCAGTTTAAATGTACTCAAGTAAAATTGCAATAGGAAAAGCAGAATCAGGCATACAGAATATTAACAAAGATTATTAGAAAATTTTACCTTGGTATGTTATGATGTTTTTTATTAAAATGCCGTTACATACAATAGAAGGTCGAAGTCCGAATTACAGGAGATAAAAGTATGAAAAAAATAATAGGAATCAGAAGCATAGGAGTAAAGATGCTGTTGGGGATTTTGCCCGTTGTGATGCTGGCGCTGGCCTTTCTGGCTAAATTAAGTGAATCTACAAGCAGAGAATTAATTGAACAGCAGAGCAATTCCACTATGGAGTCCGAACTGAAAGCGAATGTAAACAGTATTGATAATTATTTAAATGCAGTCAAAACTACAGCAATGAATATTTCTCATACAGTGGGAGCGTCTTATCAGTCCACGGATCTTGATACATACGGCAAGGCAATTGCAGATATTATATCCGGCAATGATTTAATACTTGGCAGCGGTATCTGGTTTGAACCCAATGTATATGACTCCCAGCAGAAGTATGTAGGACCTTACTGGTATAAAGATGGGGATAAGGTGACTTTAACAAACGAATACAGTAACCCGGGCTATGACTATTTTAATCAGGCGTACTATAAATCTGTGTCGGGAGGGACTAAAACTGCAGTTATTACAGATCCTTATTTTGATCCGACGCTCAATGTAATGATGGCGAGCTGCACGGCTCCTGTCTATGACGGCAGCAATCGTTTTATTGGAGCTGTAACGGTTGATATGCAGCTCAGCGATATTGACCAGCTGATTAAATCAATTAAAGTCGGCAGGAATGGAACTGCAGTGCTTATTTCGGCAGATGGTGTTTATCTTTGCGGTGCAGATGCAGATAAAGTCAGCAAAGGGGTCAATATGACCCAGGATGAGAACGCCTCACTTTCGGCTGCAGCAGCGCAGATGGTGGCAAACGATAAAGGAAAGACGACCTATACAGAGGGTGGGGAAACTTATAACCTCTATTACGATACAGTGCCGGGAGTCGGCTGGATCATTATGATCAAGATGCCTCAGTCTGAACTGGCAGAACCCATCGTTGCTTTAAACGGAAAACTGGTCAGGCTGAGCGTGGCAGCTTTAATTTTATGTATTCTTGCTGTTTTACTCCAGGTGGGAAGTATTACATCAGGCCTTAAGAAAGTCCGTAAGTTTGCAGGTTCTCTTGCAGCCGGAGATTTCACGGTTTTGCCGTTAAAGACCAGGCGCAAAGATGAACTGGGACAGATGAGCAGCTCGTTAAATAATATGTTCCGGAGCAATAAGGGAGTCATTGAGCAGATTTCCGATCATGCAGGGGATATTACAGATGCCAGCATTCGTTTAAATAAAGTATCCACCGGTCTGCTGGTTCAATTCAGCGACGTTAAGACCTATATGGGAGATGTGGATAAGGCAATGATGTCTTCCAGTGCGGCAACGGAAGAACTGAACGCCTCTCTTGCAGAGGTGAACTCATCAGTCGGTGTTCTTGCAAGCGAGACAGAAAAAAGCAGTAAGATGGCCGGCGAGATTATGGAACGGGCAAAAGACATAGAGAAAAAAAGCCAGGAGGCATATGATAATGCCCTTGTTATTTCCCAGGAAAGAGAACAGGACCTTCAGATGGCAGTACAGCACGCAAAGGTAGTGGAGCGGATTGGCGATATGGCACGGCTCATTTCCAATACGGCTTCCCAGATTAACCTGCTGTCACTCAATGCTTCTATAGAAGCGGTAAGAGCGGGAGAACAGGGCAGAGGTTTCGCAGTTGTAGCCAGAGAGATTGGAAAGCTTGCGAAAGATACTTCTGAGATTGTCAAGGAAATTGAAGGCACAATTGCAGATGTCCAGAACGCATTTTCCATGATGTTAGATGGTTCACAGTCTATGCTGCTTTTCTTAAGAGATACTGTTACTCCGGATTATAACAGTTTTGTTAATGTTGGACAGCAATATGGCAGGGATGCAGTCACCATCGAGGAAATCTCCAATGAAGTGGAGGAGATGGCCACCAACATCAGTCAGGTGATGCAGGAAGTACGTGATGCCATACAGAATGTTTCCGAATCCGTTCAGACTACCGCGGGCAACAGCAGTATGGTTCTTACCACAATCGAAAATGCGTATGAAGTTGTAAAGGACATGTCTAAAAT
Organism: Bacillota bacterium; assembly: GCA_023460575.1. Classification (GTDB taxonomy): domain Bacteria; phylum Bacillota; class Clostridia; order Lachnospirales; family Lachnospiraceae; genus Lacrimispora. The sequence goes on along the minus strand of JAEWPQ010000031.1, from coordinate 10,808 downwards.
GTCTGAGAAGCAGGAACGGATTGCGGAAGAACTCAAGACGGTGGTTTCCGGCTTTAAGTTAAAATAGCAGGAAATATTGAATGATATCTTGACATTTTAATTTTATCTTATTATAATAGTGACAATATTACAATAAAATATGAAATGCTATGAAAGTGCAAGTAGAATCTTAATTTCTATCAGAGAGAAGGGGTCACCGGCTGAAAGCCCTTTTAAGTTCAATTAAGAGATCGAATTTCCCACTGAAGCAGCATGGCTGAAACCTGTGGATTTATTAGTCTGTCAGGCGGGTAGGCCATGACGTCCGTACACGTTACGTATGCCGAGTGCCTGCTTAAGTAGCAGGAATCAGGGTGGTACCGCGAACACAGCTTCGTCCCTTTACAGGGATGGAGCTTTTTTTGTATCAGGGAATGAATCAAAGAAGGAGAGCATGATGAAAGATCAATTAGAGAGAATCAAACAAGAAGCATTAAAGCAGATTGAAGCTTCCGATGCGCTGGAAAGACTGAACGACATTAAAGTCGCTTATCTTGGAAAAAAGGGAGAACTGACCAGTGTATTAAAAAGCATGAAGGACGTTTCTCCGGAAGACAGACCCAAGATCGGGCAGATGGTCAATGAAGCCCGTGAAGTAATTGAGGGAAAATTAGATGCTGCCATGGCAGGTCTGATGAAAAAGGCAAGGCAAGAGCAGTTAAAAAAAGAAGTGATTGATGTCACACTGCCTGCAAAGAGAAACAGAGTAGGTCATACCCACCCCAATACCATCGCCTTAGAAGAGGTGGAAAGAATCTTTGTGGGCATGGGTTACGAAGTTATTGAAGGCCCGGAAGTGGAATATGATCACTATAACTTTGAAAAACTGAACATTCCGAAGAATCACCCGGCAAGAGATGAACAGGATACTTTTTATATCAGTGACAACATCGTTTTAAGAAGCCAGACTTCACCTGTTCAGGTCCGGACCATGGAGAAGGGAAAACTTCCAATCCGTATGCTGGCACCAGGCAGAGTATTCCGTTCCGATGAAGTGGATGCAACTCATTCCCCTTCCTTCCATCAGATTGAAGGACTGGTAATCGATAAGAATATAACATTTGCCGACTTAAAAGGAACTCTGGCTGAGTTTGCAAGAGAGTTGTTCGGTCCTGAGACAAAGGTAAAGTTCCGCCCCCATCATTTCCCGTTCACGGAACCAAGTGCGGAAATGGATGTTACCTGCTTTAAGTGCGGAGGAAAAGGCTGCCGTTTCTGTAAGGGATCTGGCTGGATTGAGATTTTAGGCTGCGGAATGGTGCACCCCAATGTGCTTGCCATGAGCGGAATTGATTCTAACGAATATTCCGGATTCGCATTCGGAGTAGGTTTGGAGAGAATTGCCTTGTTAAAATACGAAATCGATGACATGAGATTATTATATGAAAATGACATCAGATTCTTAAAGCAGTTCTAGAAACAGGAAGGGAGATAGATTGATGAATACACCATTATCATGGGTTAAAGCATATGTACCGGATTTGGATGTGACACCTCAGGAATATACAGATGCCATGACACTGACCGGAACGAAGGTTGAGGGCTATGAATGCCTGGACAAAAATTTGGAGAAGATCGTAGTTGGTCATATCTTATCCATAGAACGCCATCCGGATGCGGATAAACTGATTATCTGCCAGGTAAATGTAGGTTCTGAGAACGTTCAGATCGTAACCGGCGCTTCAAACGTTAATACAGGGGATAAGGTACCGGTTGTTTTAGACGGAGGAAAGGTGGCCGGAGGACATGACGGCGGACCCCTTCCGGAAGACGGTATTAAAATCAAAAAGGGCAAGTTAAGGGGAATTGAATCCTGTGGAATGATGTGCTCCATTGAGGAACTGGGATTTACAAAGGAGATGTATCCAGATGCTCCTGAAAGCGGAATTTATATTCTTCCCGAAGATGCTGTTCCAGGAGCCGATGCGGTAGAACTCCTTGGCCTTCATGATTCTGTTTTTGAATATGAAGTAACTTCAAACCGTGTGGACTGCTACAGTGTAATCGGAATTGCCAGAGAGGCAGCTGCCACATTTAACAAAACCTTTGTTCCTCCGATAGTAGCTGCTACTGGCAACAGCGAGGATGTTCACGATTATTTAAAAGTTACCGTAGAAGACAGCCGTCTTTGCTCCCGATATTGTGCAAGAATGGTAAAGAATATAAAGATTGCACCTTCTCCTGCATGGATGCAGAGAAGGCTTGCTGCCTGCGGTATCAGACCAATCAATAATATTGTTGACATTACCAATTACGTAATGGAAGAATACGGTCAGCCAATGCATGCCTTTGATTATGAGCAGCTGGCAGGTCATGAAATCGTTGTCAGATGTGCAGAGGATGGAGAGATGTTTAAAACCTTAGACGGTCTGGAAAGAAAAATGGACAGCACCGTACTCATGATTCGTGACGGAGAGAAAGCAGTGGGTATTGCCGGTATCATGGGAGGAGAGAATTCTAAAATTACGGATGAAGTCAGGACCATGGTATTTGAAAGTGCCTGCTTTGACGGAACCAATATCCGCCTTTCCTCTAAAAAAGTAGGCTTAAGAACCGATGCCTCAGGTAAATTTGAAAAGGGTCTTGATCCCAACAATGCAAAGGCTGCCATTGACCGTGCATGCCAGTTGATTGAGGAACTGGGTGCAGGAGAGGTAGTCGGCGGTATGATCGATATCTATCCGGTGAAAAATGAGAGCAAGAGGATTGCCTTTGAACCGGAGAGGATGAACCGGCTTCTTGGTACAGATATCGCTCCGGAGACAATGCTTGAATATTATAAACGTCTGGAACTGGAATATGATGAAAAAACAGGAGAGATCATTGTTCCCACATTTCGTCAGGATCTGGAGTGCATGGCGGACATGGCTGAGGAAACAGCCAGATTCTATGGCTATGACAAGATTCCGGTTTCCCTTCCAACCGGTGAAGCGACTACTGGTAAGCTCTCCTATAAGTTAAGGGTAGAGGAGCTTGCAAGAGAGGTTGCTGAATTCTGTGGATTTTCCCAGGGAATGACTTATTCCTTTGAAAGTCCGAAGGTATTTGACCGTCTTCTTCTTCCGCAGGACAGTCCTCTGCGGGTAACTGTGAATATTTTAAATCCTCTGGGTGAAGATTTCAGTGTTATGAGAACCACTCCTCTTCATGGGATGTTAAATTCACTTTCTACTAATTACAACAGGCGTAATAAAAATGTGCGTCTTTATGAGCTGGCTAACATTTATTTACCAAAGAGCCTTCCTCTCACAGAACTTCCTGATGAAAGAATGCAGTTTACTCTCGGCTTTTACGGAGACGGAGACTTCTTTGATATGAAGGGTGTCATTGAGGAATTCTTTGAAAAATCCGGCATGAATTTAAAACCACACTATGATCCGAAGGCAGGAAAGACATTCCTCCATCCGGGAAGACAGGCAGACATTATTTATGATGGAGTAAATATCGGTTATCTGGGGGAGATTCATCCCGAGGTTGCTGATAACTACAAGATCGGAGACAGAGCTTATGTGGCAGTGATCGACATGCCGTCCATGATACCATTTACAAGCTTCGACCGTAAATATACGGGGATTGCCAAGTATCCGGCAGTTACCAGAGATATCAGCATGGTGGTACCGAAAAACATCCTTGTAGGTCAGATTGAGGAAGTGATTGAACAGCGGGGAGGAAAGATTTTAGAAAACTATGAGCTGTTTGATATCTATGAGGGCGCACAGATTCTCGCTGGTTTTAAATCAGTTGCCTATTCTATTACATTCCGGGCAGCAGATCATACTCTGGAAGAACAGGAAGTTTCAGGAGTTATGAAAAAGATACTCAACGGACTACAGGCACTTGGTATTGAGTTAAGAGCATAAAAAGAATGAAATAATAAAGATGTCAGAATGCGAAATGCTTCCGGCATCTTTTTTTATTTGTCTGCATGGAACTGAAAAATCCCGTCAATCCTTACGTTAGAGGAAATGGAAAACAGGGAGGCAAAACAGATGCTTGATGATCTTGATATTAAACGGATAAGAGGGAGAATGCTTTTTGATTCAGGAGGAAATCCGGCAGTGGAGGCAGAAGTGATTCTGGAAAACGGTGCCCAGGGAAGGGCGGCAGTTTCTGTTTTTAATGAAATGAACGGAGAGGAAGAAGCAGATTATATAAGAGAATGGTTATCGGAAGCCATTTTATTTGAAGACGCAGCAGAACAGAATTACATTGACCGCCTGTTGACAGAGCAAAGAAACCAGGACGATGCTGACCATAAGGAAAACGGCAGAGGAAAGGCAGGAGTGTTAGCATTGTCCATGGCAGTCGCGAGGGCTGCCGGAGCCGGACTTGGGCTTCCGCTTTACCGCTATTTAGGCGGTACAACTGCGCCTGTGATGCCGGTTCCCATGATGAGTATGATTGATGGAGGCGACTGGTTAAAAGGTATCGATTTTAAAGAAATAATGATACTTCCATTAAACAGAAGTTCCTTTGCAGAGGGAATACGAATGGGGGCAGAAGTTTACCAGACGTTAAAGCGGCTTTTAACCTTAAGCGGATTTGATACGTCCGTTGGAGAGAGCGGAGGTTTTGCAGCTGACATGAAAAGTTCAGAAGAAGCCCTTCATTATATAATGGATGCCGTCAGGCTTTCCGGGTATGATCCCCATACGGACGTAACTGCGGCTATTTGCGGAACTGCCTCTTATGATTTCTTTGCTTCAACTGGAGTGGAAATTCAGTTAAAGAAAGCCGGAACTGTAACAGCTGCACTGGATATGATTCAGGAAGTAAAAAAAATGGGGAGTAAAGTGATAGTTTCAAACAGTGATAAGGAAACAGAGGAAGCATTTCCTGGAGATATGGCAGTAGCAGCTGGTGCTGACTATATAAAATGCGGTGCACCATGCAGAGGTGAATGTACAGCCAAATACAATGAGCTGCTCAGGATCGAAGAATTCTACAGGCGGCAGTGGTGAAAATAGAAAAAAATATTGTATTTACTGAAAATTTATGGTATGATAGTCAGTGTTTGACTTAAGGAGGTGGGAAAATGATCCGGATTATATTATCAATCGTGTTTGTTATTATATGCGTTGCTTTATCAGCGATTATCCTGTTGCAGGAAGGAAAGAGTCAGGGTCTTGGTTCTATCGGTGGTATGGCGGATACTTACTGGGGCAGGAACAAAGGTCGTTCCATGGAAGGAAAACTGGAGAAGTTTACTAAGTACGGAGCAATCCTGTTTTTCATCCTGTCATTGGTACTGAATCTGAATATACTGTAGCGATTAAACACTCTTGTGGTATAGCAGCAAGGGTGTTTTTTTCGCATTTCGGAAAAAATCTGTCATACCATCGGGTGAAGTGCAGATAATAAAACATAAATGAAATCGTTTGGAAAAAACGTGAAAAGAGAGGAAAATAATGACAGAAGAACAGTTAACGCAGCGGAAAGCCATGTTAATGGAACTGTTTTCAGATCCGACTTATAAACCAATGAAATTAAAGGAAATTGCCATGTTATTCGGAGTACCCAAACATCAGAGAGACGAATTAAAGCAGGTGCTTGATGCACTGCTGGCAGAAGGAAAAATCGGAGTATCCCAGAAAGGCAAATATGGAAAACCTGATGTGGGTTCCATCGCAGGCGTATTTTTCGGACACCAGAAGGGCTTTGGTTTCGTATCTGTAGAAGGATTTGAGAAGGATATCTTTATCCCAGAGGATAAGACTGGCGGCGCCCTTCATGGAGATACCGTTCTGATATCCGCAGAGACGGAAAGCTCCGGCGGAAAGAGAGCAGAAGGCCGGGTTATCAAGGTGCTCCAGCATGCAAATGAAGAAATTATCGGATTTTATCAGAAAAACAAGAATTTTGGTTTTGTGATACCTGATAATCAGAAGATATCAAAAGATGTTTTCATTCCCCAGGGGAAAGACATGGGGGCTGTAAACGGACATAAAGTAGTGGTGAAAATCACTGACTTTGGAGGAGAAGGGAAAAAGCCGGAAGGTGTGATCAAGGAGATTCTGGGACATGTCAATGACCCGGGAACCGATATCCTCTCTATTGTACGTGCTTACGGACTTCCGGAGGAATTCCCTGACAGCGTGATGAAGCAGGTAGAGTCTGTTGCGGATTCCATATCCGGGAAAGATATGCAGGGGCGTCTGGATTTAAGAGAATTACAGACTGTCACCATAGATGGAGAAGATGCGAAGGATCTTGATGATGCCATCACCCTTTCAAAGAAGGATGGAAATTATACCCTGGGAGTGCACATTGCAGATGTAACCAATTATGTGACAGAGCACAGTCCCCTTGACGAAGAAGCTTTAAAAAGAGGAACCAGTGTCTATCTGGTAGACCGGGTAATTCCAATGCTTCCTCACAAGCTGTCAAATGGTATCTGCTCCTTAAACCAGGGAGAGGACCGTCTGGCACTGAGCTGTATCATGGAAATTGATGAAACCGGCACGGTAACAGGTCACAGGATCGCCGAAACGGTAATCAATGTGGACCGAAGAATGACCTATACGGCAGTTAATGCGATTGTTACCAACCATGATGAAGCAGTGATGAAAGAATATGAAGCCTTTGTTCCCATGTTTGAAAAGATGAAGGAACTGGCAGATATTCTAAGAGAGAAGAGGAAAAAAAGAGGTTCCATTGACTTTGATTTCCCTGAGACCAAGGTAATTCTCGACGAACGGGGAAAGCCTCTGGAGATAAAACCTTATGACCGGAATGCTGCCACTAAGATCATTGAAGATTTTATGCTTATGGCCAATGAAACCGTGGCAGAGGATTATTTCTGGCAGGAAATCCCGTTCCTTTACCGGACTCATGACAATCCGGATCCGGAGAAGATGAAAAGTCTGGCAACACTGATCAACAATTTCGGATATTCCATCCGGTTTCACAACGGAGAGGTATATCCAAAAGAAGTTCAGAAGCTGCTTGCCAATGCAGAGGACACTCCGGAAGAAGCGTTAATCAGCCGTCTTGCCCTTCGTTCCATGAAGCAGGCAAAGTATACGGTAGGTAACACCGGACATTTTGGCCTGGCTGCAAAATATTACACCCATTTTACTTCCCCCATTCGAAGATATCCGGATTTACAGATCCATCGTATCATAAAGGAGAATTTAAGAGCAGGGCTCAGTGAGAAACGGGTCATCCATTACGACAAGCTTCTTATGCAGGTAGCGGTCCAGTCCTCTTCTCTTGAGAGAAGGGCAGATGAAGCGGAGAGGGAAACCATAAAGCTTAAAAAATGTGAATATATGTCTAAGTATATCGGGCAGGAATTTGACGGAGTCATCTCAGGAGTGACAAACTGGGGGCTTTATGTGGAACTTCCCAATACAGTGGAAGGTCTTATTCACGTCAATGATCTTCAGGATGATTATTATCATTTTGATGAGGAACATTATGAACTGGTGGGAGAAACGACCAGGAAAACCTTTAAACTTGGTCAGCCAATCCGGGTAATTGTATCGGGTACGGATAAACTGCTTCGTACCATTGACTTTATCTTAGGAAGAGATTTTGACGGGGAATAAAACATACCAGGTAAAATAATCAGATTCATTTTTTATAGGTAGGATGGAAATGCTTATCTTTGTTTTTCAGAGTTAAGTGTTTTTATCCTGCCGTCAATTTTTGCCTTAGATAACGAGTTTAAAACCATTAGATCAACAAGCTTTATAGACCTGTGGAGGTGTTACATATGAAAAAGAAATATTTAATTAATGCATTTATCATGGCAGCATTGGTGTTAACCATGACTGGATGTGAAAAGAACAGGAATAAAATCACGGTTCAAGAGCCTGAGAAAAACATAACAATTATTGATGAATCGAAGCAGGAAGAAAGTGAACCAGAGATATTAGTTGATAAAATAGAGCGTTTGGGACAGGTAAGCATTAGCGATTGGTTTGATGATGATACCGTAATTGTTTCAAAAGATAATGAGTCACTAGACAAGATGAGCTTATCAGAATTATCAGACCAGTATCCAAAGAGCCTGTATTTTCTGGATACTAACTCAAAAGAATATCAGCTGGTCAAGGAACAAAAAGATGTATTGCTGGGGGGAGCGGTATTCTCCAGGGATAAGAAATATCTGATATATGATGAATATGTTCTGGGGGATCCTGCTTACTTCATTATGAATATGGAGAATCATGAGAGCATTGGGCTTATGGGAGAACCGATTGGCGGAGCAAAAAGTGCTCACTGGGCTGATAACGAAACTGTTATCGGTGCAGCATATAGCGGTGGGGTATATCTGGCTGACAGAACCGGTAACATGAGTTTGATTGATGAATTAAAAGATGAAGGGATATATCTGGCTGAAAAATTGGGTGATAATATTTATTATAATACACAATCAGATTTTACTTTAATGAAATTAAACCTGGTTACGAAGGAAAAGACTAGTCTAAATCTGGAACAAGTATATGAAATCTTACCATCTCCTGATTATAAGCAAATGATAATCTTGCAGAATAATGATTCTAAGGGTTCGATGAATATTTATGATCTTGAGCATGATGAAAAAATTACGATTGCAGATAGTGCTGAATTGTATGGAGTATCCTGGTCACCTGATCAGAGAATGATTGCATACGGTATGAAAGAGAATAAAAATAATTCAACAGTAAGTAGTTTGTATGTATATAATATACTTTCTGGAAAAACGATAAAGATTGCTGAGAATGCTGAAACGATAGGTACTAATTGGAGCCCTTCAGGTAAAAAATTATCGTATACGGAATGGGATGGAGAACAGTATTCCAGTAGTATTATTTATTTTAAATAGAATTGCAAAAATCACTGTATCAGCGTATGTAGGCAGCGGTCCAGTCCTCTTCTCTTGAGAGAAGCGCAGATGAAGCGGAGCGGGAAACCATAAAGCTTAAAAAATGAGAATATATGTCTGAGTATATCGGACAGGAATTTGACGGAGTCATCTCAGGAGTAACTAACTGGGGACTTTATGTGGAACTTCCCAATACACCGGAAGGTCTGATTCACGTCAATGATCTTCAGGATGATTATTATCATTTTGATGAGGAACATTATGAACTGGTGGGAGAAATGACAAGGAAAACCTTTAAACTTGGTCAGCCGATTCGGTTAATTGTATCGGGTACGGATAAACTGCTTCGTACCATCGACTTTATTTTGGGAAGAGATTTCGACGGGGAATAACATTATCTTTTATTTTTAAAGATATGGATACCCCTCTTTTGGATATTGTTTATTCCTTGAAAATATGCCCCTGAGTTTCGGGGTTTTTTCTTTATAAAAAATTGTGATTTACGGCATTTTAGTCCGACCATGGAAATGCTATACGGCATAAAGCCTATAGCAATGTAAAAAATAACTGAAATAGGGAATACTGACGCAATAAAAAGGCTCCGGTTCCTATTTAATCACAAATCATAATCTTCCTATTATATGGTGGAATTAAAAAAGCATTTTCTTATCCTTTACGAGATATAAATAATGTAGTATGATTGTGTAAAGTTTTAATAAGGGAGATTTATTAATATGGGAGAAAATTTTAAATTAATCGCCAATAACAAAAAGGCGTATCATGATTATTTTATCGATGAAAAATATGAAGCCGGTATCGAGCTGTTTGGGACAGAGGTAAAGTCCATGCGAATGGGAAAATGCAGTGTAAAAGAATCATTTGTAAGGGTTGACAGAGGTGAGGTTTATGTATGCGGCATGAACATCAGCCCTTATGAAAAAGGAAATATTTTCAACAAAGATCCATTGCGCGTAAGAAAGCTCCTCCTTCATAAATTGGAAATTCAAAAGCTGGATGAAAAAATTTCCCAAAAGGGGTATACACTGGTACCTCTTTCGGTATATTTTAAAGGTAGTCTGGTTAAGGTAGAGCTCGGTCTGGCAAGAGGTAAAAAGCTTTACGATAAAAGGGACGACATCGCCAAGAAAGACCAGAAGCGCGAAATAGAACGTGATTTCAAAGTACGTAACTTAAAAGTGTAATCATAGTATGAATAGTATGAAGGCATCATTGCCTGTCTGTACAGAATGCTGATTGGATGGTAAAATAGGGGTATAAAATAATGGGAGGAAACTGCGGATGGCACTATATGATTATGTAGGGGCATTAAGAAAAGGGCGAAGGCAGTACCAGGCATCCGTATCAAGGGGAGAGTATCCGTATCTGCCAGTGCTTGATGATATCTTATCTTATTCTGATATCGTTTCTGAAGTCAATTTAGGAATTATGGATATTCCCCTGGAGAAGGTAATCGGTACCAAGACAGAAGGACGGACCAATGCATTTGCCAGTAATTTCATGCCCCTTTTGTCGGAAAAATCCGAATTTGGAGCGAAGTGGGCCTACCTGTATGATCATCAGATTCAGGAAGGAATTCATGATCCGATTGTTGTTTATGAATTTATGAATCAATATTATGTACAGGAAGGTAATAAAAGGGGCAGCGTATTAAAGTATGTGGGAGCGTTTAGTATCGCTGCCTCAGTAATCCGAATGATTCCAAGGCGGACTGATGATTTAAATAACCGGCTTTATTACGAATTCCTTGATTTTTATCAGGTTTCCTTTAACTGTGATATCTGGTTCAGCAAGGAAGGCAGCTATGACAAGCTCATAAGGGCCGTGGACAAGGTGCCCGGCGAGGTCTGGAGCGAGGATGAGAGAGCCATTTTCAAATCCTCCTATGACCGTTTTTCCAAGGCATTCCACGCATTTCGGGGCTATGACTATGATATGA
>JAEWPQ010000030.1 GCA_023460575.1 Bacillota bacterium | reverse complement strand
CAACCACTCCGTTGCCGTTTTTATCTCTAAGCCCCCTCTTTACATCGTATTTGTCATAGGATTCCAAGTCAATCCGTTCATCATTTAAACAGATATCCGACCATTCCTGTACATTTTTTTCAAATTCCTTCTGATCAATCATGCAAACACCTCTTTCTGAAAACAGATCATCAAGTTCCGCCGTTTTACCAAATACCTTCCCCGCTCCTTTCCTGATGGAAACATATTAAAATTGTTCACTTTTGAACTTTTTCATATAATAAATAATTTCAGGAAAAAAATCAAGTTATTTTTTTTAAACAGCTGGATTTCCCACTGCTTTTGTATATTGACAAACACTCCCTCAACTCTTATACTTGCCTTAATTTCCCTGTTGGGAATAATCGGAGGTTATCCATGAAAATAGAATTATCTCTGCTTTTCTTTGTGGAAGCAGTCGGTACCGTTGCCTTTGCTTCTTCGGGGGCTATGGTAGCCATAAAAAAGCAGCTGGATTTACTTGGAGTCATTGTTCTCGGTGTTACAACAGCGGTAGGCGGCGGGATGCTGCGGGATATTATTATTGGAAATGTACCTCCTGCCCTGTTTAAGTACCCAATTTACGTATTACTTGCCTTTATTACGGTTATGCTTCTATTTATCACAGTAAGGATGAATCAGAAATTTCTCTCCGGCCGCCACATGGAAACCTTCGAAAAGATCATGAACATCTTTGACGCCATAGGTCTGGGGGCGTTTACTGTAGTAGGAATAGATACTGCCGTTTTAGCCGGCTATGGAAATTATCAATTTCTCATTATATTTCTTGGAGTCATCACCGGTGTTGGCGGTGGGATCCTGCGCGATATCATGGCGGGACAGACTCCCTATGTTTTAAAAAAGCATATTTACGCCTGTGCTTCTATCGCAGGTGCGATCCTGTATGCCGGTCTTATGAACCACATCAACGCAGACATTGCAATGCTGGCAGGAGCCGCAGCCGTCATTATTATCCGTTTGCTTGCCACCCGTTTTTGCTGGAATCTGCCTACTGCCATTAAAAAACAATAAAATCAGGAGGTTACACATGAACCGTTTACTTCAATATACTACAGGCATTATTTTTTCCATCTGCCTTATGATTGTACTTTTATTTACATCAGTGGAGGCGGCCATTTACTGGACACCCGGATACTTTGAAAAAGAATATTCCAAATATAATGTAACGGAGGCGGTCTCCATGACTATGGAGGATCTACTGGACGTTACAAATCAGATGATGGCATATTTAAAAGGCAGCCGGCCGGACCTTCATGTAGAAACCACAATGGGCGGTGTTCACAGGGAATTTTTTAACGCCAGGGAGATCGCTCACATGGAAGATGTCCAGGGGCTGTTTTTGGGTGCCATGTCCATTCGAAGGGGCTGCCTTATGATTATGGCACTTTGCCTGGTTATTCTTATGCTCTTAAAAACAAGCTTGAACAACACCTTTCCCAGATCAGTTCTGACAGGAAGCGGTTTGTTTTTTATAGGATCTGCTGTTATTGCAGGAATTATATCCACAGATTTTACCAGATATTTCATACTGTTTCATCATATATTTTTCAAAAATGATTTCTGGATGCTTAACCCTGAAACCGACATGCTGATTAATATCGTACCCGAAGGTTTTTTCAGGGACACTGTTTTTTATATTGGGTTTCTCTACTTTTCTTCTGTCGTGATACTATTGGCTTTATGCGTTCTTCTTATGCGTAAAAAGGGGAAAAATAGCAAATAATCTTTACTTGTTACTCCAAATCACCTATACTGTAAGTTGAAGTATTGCATGAAACCGAAACCTGACTATGGAGAGATTATAGAGTATGACCCAATTTATAAAAAAAGTTTCAAGCTTATTCCTGTGCCTGATTTTTATTGTCTCAGCTTTTCCGGGAACTGCAATGGCAGCTGCTGACTGGCCGGACAACATATCGGTACAGGCAGATGGTGCGATCTTAATGGATGCGGATACCGGAACGATTCTCTGGGGGCAGAATATACACAACCAGTATTTTCCAGCAAGCATTACGAAGGTAATGACTGCTCTGCTGGTTATAGAGAACTGCAGGCTGGATGACACGGTTACATTTTCCCATGATGCTGTCTTTAATGTAGAATCAGGAAGCAGCAATGCCGGAATCAACGAAGGAGACCAGCTCCCTGTGAAAGACTGCCTTTATGCTCTTTTACTGAAATCCGCCAACGAATCTGCCAATGCTCTGGCAGAACACGTTGCGGGAAGCCGTGAGGCATTTGCAGACATGATGAATGCCAGGGCAAAGGAGCTGGGCTGTACAAACACCCACTTTGCCAACCCCAGCGGTTTAAACAACCCGGAACATTATACTTCCCCCTACGATATGGCACTCATTGCCAGAGCAGCCTTTAATAATCCCATCTTTGAAGAGATCGATTCTACCACCTACTATAAACTTCCGCCTAATTCCATTAACAAAGAGGGACTTGCCATCTATCCGGGACATAAGATGATGAGGAAAGGCTCCCCTTATTACTACCCTGAAATTGTCGGCGGCAAAACCGGTTATACCACGCTTGCAGGCAATACACTCATTACGTGTGCGGAAAAGAACGGGATGAAGCTCATCACTGTTATTCTTAAGGGATCCACTCCCCAGTACTGGGCTGATACCCGGAATCTGCTGGAATTTGGATTTAACAATTTCACCTCATTAAAGGCAGCAGACTACGAAAAAACCTATAGCTCCATTACCAATAATTTGAACTTCAGCGGGCTCTCCATCACCAAACCGGAAGCTCTTGTACTGGATCCTGACAGCCGGATCATATTGCCCAAAACCGCAGACTTCTATGATGCACAGCCGGAGCTCAGCTACGACATATCAGATGATGATCCGGAGAATGCAATTGCCAGGATAAACTATCGTTATCAGGACCGGGTAGTTGGATCGACTTTTCTCGAAATCAATGATTCCCTTGTGGAATCTGCAGTAAAGTCAAAGCTTGACGATGCACCAGGAACAGAAGCTTCTGGAACTACTGAAACTTCACCGGAAGCAGTGGACGCTTCTGCAGGAAAAGATGCAGCAAAGCTGAAAGCAGACCGTGCAGCCCAGGCTTACAGGGAAAAAGCTTTAAGACCCTTTGAAATCCCCTTGTCAGCCTGGCTAATTCTTGGCAGTGTCGGGGTCGCCATCGCCATTGGCGGTCTGATAACATTTATAATTTACAGAAAACACAGAGAGGAACAGGACTCTCTGGTCCGGAGGGAACAACGGCTGAAACGGTTGAAAGAATCCGGAGTATCAGCAGACGAATTCGACTCCCTTTTACAGCAGCGCAGAGGCATCTATACCCCAAGAAAAAAAGGCTGGAGAAAAGGAAGGTTTAAATTCCGGTAAATGGGAGGAGTTATGAAAAAGACCATGTCAAAGAAAGAACTGTTGTGGAACATTCTGATCACCTTCTTAGCACTGACGGGAGCGACCATAGTTTCCTATCTGCTGGTCTTTGTCGGAGGACACACCTCGAACGTAAGTATCGTCTATATAATGGCGGTTGTTTTAATCTCCCGTTATTCAAACGGATATATTCCAGGGGTTATAGCATCATTTATCAGTGTACTCTGTGTAAATCTGGTATTTACATATCCTTTTATGCACTTAAATTTTACCATGGATGGTTATCCCATAACCTTTATCGCTCTTATGGTGATATCCAGTATTACAAGTGCCACTACCACGCATTTAAAGCATCAGAACAAAATTATCCATGACAGGGAAAAGCTTCTGATGGAAGCGGAAAAAGAGGCAATGCGGGCCAATCTGCTGCGGGCGATTTCTCACGACCTCAGAACACCTCTAACTGGGATTATCGGAGCCAGCAGTTCATTTCTGGAGAATCATGATACCATGTCTGAAGCAGAAAAAGCAAATCTGGTAAATGGTATCCGGGAAGATGCCAACTGGCTTCTTAACATGGTAGAAAATCTGCTGACCGTTACCAGAATCCGGGGTTCAAAAGCACAGGTAACAAAATCACTGGAACCTCTGGAAGAAGTAGCATCGGAGGCAGTTATGCGTTTTCATAAACGTTTTCCTGATGCCGGGGTAAAAGTTTCTGTGCCGGAAGAGCTGGTCATGGTCCCCATGGATGCTACTCTCATCGAACAGGTTATCATTAATCTCCTGGAAAATGCGGTATATCATTCGAATTCCAAAGATCCTGTCCGTTTAACCATATCAATAAAAGATGGGAATGCCCGGTTTGATGTTCGGGATCAGGGTGTAGGGATCGCACCAGAAAGACTGTCTACTATTTTTGACGGATATACCTCTTCCCCAAACAGCAGCGGAGATTCTCATAAGGGTATGGGGATCGGTCTTTCTATCTGCAAAACAATTATAGCCGCGCATAACGGCACTATAACCGCAGGCAATGAATCACTGGGAGCAGTCTTTACATTTACATTACCATTGGGAGAGAATACTTGTGAATAAATTTACAATAGCACTTATTGAAGATGAAAAGAATATTTCAGGTTTTATTGAGAGCACGTTACAAAGACATGATTATAAGGTAATCTGCGCAGTGAACGGAAAAGACGGACTGGCTCTGATCAGTTCCAACTGTCCGGACGTAATTTTGTTGGATCTGGGCCTTCCCGATATAGACGGATTGGATATTATAAAAAATGTAAGAAGCTGGTCTGCTATTCCTATCATCGTTATTTCCGCCAGAACTCAGGAGCAGGAAAAGGTTGCCGCTCTTGATTACGGCGCCGATGACTATATTACCAAGCCTTTTGGCACCAGCGAGCTGCTGGCAAGAATCCGTACAGCCCTGCGTCACGGTAAGTCTACAGTCAGCACGGTTGACGGGTCTGTGGTACAGGTTCCTTATCAATGCAAGGGACTTATTATTGACTTCGCAAAACGTCTGGTAACCCTAAACGGACATGTAATTCATTTGACACAGATCGAATACAAACTGGTATCCCTCCTGGCAGAAAACTCAGGCAGGGTGCTTACCTACGACTACATAATCAACCATATCTGGGGACCTTATGCAGACAGCAACAACCAGATTCTAAGAGTTAACATGGCTCATATCAGGAGAAAAATCGAATTAAATCCAGGGGAACCAGATTTCATTTTTACAGAAATAGGAGTAGGCTACCGAATGCGTGAAAGCGAGTATTAAGAAGGGGGAAATGCTCCCCTCTTCTTATTCTGCCTGCGGACTTTGGTTTTTTCCACCCGCTTCTTTTTCGTCTCGTCTTTTTTCTCATAGATCTCACTGATCTCATTCTCACCAATCAGCTTCATGGTCTTAACCACATAGACCATTCCCTCATCGTTGCGCCTCAGCCTGATTTTCCCCTTTACATTTCCGTGAACAGGGCAGCAGCCCAGTGCAGTATAAAATTTTTGATTTACAGAAAACCAACGGATTTTTTTTCTCAGCATCCGGTTGCATTTACAGCAGATTAAATCTGTTACTGTCTTATCCTCAATGGCCGCCTGCTTTGATTCAAAAGGCCTTGAAATATATTTGGAATATCCAGGGAAAACCAGATAGACCTCTTCTTCTTTGTTGGAAGGCAGACAGTAATAATCCGTTGACCAGTATGCCTCCACCCGTTTAAAATCCATTTTGCTCATAATACGCCCTGTATAATGGGCATCATCCATCGCTCTGTGAAAGGGACGCTCTTCCATAACTCCCGATTCGAAAACTGCCACGTCAAGAGAAACCCTGTCTTTCCCATCTCCCTCCAAAAGGCTGTAAAGCTTTTGAACATCATAGTAAAGGAGCGGTTTTTTAAAAGGGCTTAATAATTTATAATAGGCAATGTTTCGCTGGAGCTCCGTTAAATCCATGGAACCCCAGGTACAAAATACAGGATCGTCCCCGCACCAGAGAATGAATTCTTCTACAGCCTCCTCAAAGCAGATCCCCTCTTCCATCAGAGTCTGTTGATCCATGTGAGTCACTTCCAGAATCTTTTCATGAAGTTCTGTGTATACCCTGGGCTTAATCAGTCTCCTGTATTCTCCTGTTTCTTCCATGGCTTCATTCAGCCTTACTGCTCCGATTTCAATGATTTCAAAGGGAAAATGATCGACTGCTTCCTCCTTCCCTCCGGCATTCTGGTTCCATTCCAGATCCAGTACAATGTAGTTTTTCATATATTCAAATCCTTTATTTTAAAAGTCTGTTCAGTTTCTCGCGTATCTTCTGCCTGCGCCTTTTTGTTTCCTCTTCGTCAATCCGGAAAACTCCGTTTATGTTTAGCAGAACATCACCTTCTCTGGCTTCCTTGGGAATCTCCTGTAAAGAGAATTTGGCCTTACTGCCGCTTTCCTCCTCACAAATCACAATATCCTGTTCAATCCGGTCTATGATATATTGCATAAACGTTTCCCCCTTCATCCCCGTTGTTATCTATGGATTACAGCTTTTACACGGCTCTAACCCTTTTTTGATCAATTCTTCTCTGGTTCCTGTATATCGTTCCCGGTTCTCCTCTTTTATGGATTTTGCCAGTTTACAATCCGGAAGATGGAATTTCCCTGTATTGGAGTTGATGATATACTCCCTGATGGTATCCGCCTCTTCCGGCTGCTTTGAAGCTCCAGGCTGTCCCGGAATACGAAGACCTGTACCGTCACTCTCTATGACAATGGTTCCAAGCTGATCCGTCCGTAAAACATTAATCCCCTGTTTTTTCAATAAATCCAGTGTCTCTTTGTGAGGATGACCGTAATCATTATTCTTCCCGCATGAAATAACCGCATACCGGGGACTCACTTCATTAATAAATTCTGGTGATGATGAAGTACTGCTGCCATGATGAGATACTTTTAAAACATCTGATTTTAATGGAAGCCCGCTTAACAGCATATCCTGCTCAGCTTCCTTTTCTGCGTCTCCGCATAAAACAAAGCTGGTTTCTCCGTATACCAGTCGTATACCAATGGACCAGTTATTTAAATTATCCCCATAATCCCTGCCGGGGGAAATAATCTGAAAGGAAGCTTCCCCCAGACTTCCGCTCTCTCCCGCCTTTGGTATGGTGACCTTTAAGTTCTTATCTGCAATGGCATCAAGCAGCTTCTCATAAATTCTGGTCGTGTGTTCCTTCTCCGGCAGCATAACATTTTTTACATCAAATTCACGGATCACTCCTTCCAGACCTCCAATATGGTCTGAGTGCGGATGTGTGCCAATCACGTAATCCAGACTTTTTACTCCCTGTGCCTTTAAATAATTGATAACGGTATCCGTCTGATCCTTTTCCCCTGCATCTATGAGCATATAATGACCATTTGCGTCAATGAGGGTGCTGTCCCCCTGACCTACATCAATAAAATGCACTGCAAGACCAGAATCTGTCTTTTGAACATCAGTCTCTCCTGGCACGGAAGAACCATAAGCACCTGATCCAGTTGCTTTGTAAACGCAGCCGGTCAGGCAGATCATACACAGAACAGCTGCCAGTGCCAGAATCCGCTTTATCTTTTTTCCAGCCATATTTGTTGTCATATCCATCTGCTCCTTCGTGTTATTATATGATAGAATTCCTCATCCTACAAGCATTTTTCCGCCGCCTGTCAATCCCAAACTATTTTCCCCCGCATCAAAAACGGACTGCAAAAAGCAGTCCGTACATATAAGATCTCCATCAGGGAAGCCGTGCTCCATCAGATCCGACCTTCGCTCCATCAGGTGCTGTACCATCCGTAAGCATCTGTCCGGTCTCCGTATCACAGTAATACTGCTTCCCATTCCAGTCGATCCAGCCTGTTGCCATATATCCCTTTTCATTAAAGAAATACCATTCACCGTTAATATTCTGCCAGCTGTTTTTTGTATAGCTTCCATCCCCATTCTCATACCACCGGCCTGTCTGATCCTGCTTCCAGCTTCCTGCAAAATTAATTAAGTTTGACCTTGCAGCATCCTGGCTAACGTAATTGAATGTTGATTCTACCCATTTTCCTTTATTTTCCGAATTCTTCACATTTACCGGTCGTACCTGGAACGTATAGTTTCCTTCTCTCGTCAGGAAACTGCCAAGCTCCATATTTGTTTTATCCGTTGTCTTTGCAGCTCCTATACCTTTTCCGTCGCGGTAAAGCTTAACCTCATAGCTTCCTGCCCCCACACAGGGAGACCAGTTTGCCACATGATTGTCGCTCCAGCTCACAGAGCCGACTGGCTGTGTAAATTCACCTGCAGAAGGTAAATCTATGGTAACAATCAAAGTCTGATTATAATCTTCCTTTTTCTGCTTTACATAAGTTCCGCCATCAATTGTATAGCTTCCGTCCTTTGTATCAAAATAATAATCATCCTGACAGTGCAGAGTTACCTCCAGTCTGGGAATATCATTTTCATACCACTGGAATCCATCGTTTATAAACTCACACTGATCAACCTCAATCTTATCACTTTTTACCGTAACTTCCGCCTGCTGTTCGGAAATGGTTCCACCCAGTATAATGTCCGCCGATACCGTCATCTTTACCGTAGTGATCTTCTTTCTGGAAGCGGCTGATGCAGTGGTACAGTTCACCCCTGTAACCAGTGCCGCCGTAAGCATCAATGCCATAATCTTCCTCATATTCATGCAGCATCCCTCACCTTTCTATCTCTTTTATAACAAATCAGAATTATGTATATCCGGTTTCATTATACCTCATATAAGAGAATTTGTGAATGGTGATGAGCGTTAATTCCTGTCAGACTTTACGGTCAATTGCAGTCATTGCCAGTGCACTATGTCTTTTACCGGCTATTTTATCAGGTTTCATGGCCTCATCAAGAAGCTTCATCTCACCGGAATCAAGACGTATGGATACTGCCCCCATATTATCTTCCAGATAAGCGCGATGCTTTGTACCGGGAATGGGTACAATGTCATCCCCTTTGTGTAAAAGCCAGGCCAGAGCAATCTGCGAAGGCTTGGCACCTTTTTCAGCTGCAATTTTAAACACCACATCGGCTGCCTGTTTATTTGTATCATAATTTTTGCCCTTAAAGCGTTGATCTGAACGTCTTGCATCCCCTTTTGGATATTCTTCGGCTCTCTTCACATTTCCTGATAGAAAGCCCTTTCCAAGCGGGCAGTACGGGACCAGCCCTATCCCTAATTCCCGTAATACCGGTATAATATCCGGCTCCAGATTCCGTTCCCATAAAGAATATTCACTTTGAAGCGCAGTGACCGGGTGAACGGCATGTGCTTTACGGATATTTGCAATACCGGCTTCAGAAAGACCAAAGTATTTCACTTTCCCTTCTTTCACCAGTTCCGATACCGCTCCGGCAACTTCTTCAATAGGCACGCCCGGATCAACGCGGTGCTGGTAGAGAAGGTCAATATAATCCGTATTCAGGCGTCGCAGGCATCCCTCTACAGCTTTTTTAATATGTTTTGGATGACTGTTCCAGCCAATCAGTGTATTTCCCAGAAAACGGCAGCCAAACTTTGTAGCAATAATTACCTGTTCTCTGCGGTCCTTAAACGCCTTTCCTAACAGTTCTTCATTAACAAAAGGACCATAGCTCTCTGCAGTATCATAAAAATTGCATCCAATCTCCAGTCCGTGGTGAAGTGTGGCAATTGATTCCTTTTCATCTGCAGGTCCATAATACTGGCTCATTCCCATACAGCCAAGGCCAACAGCGGACACCTCAAGCCCCTGGCTTCCCAACTTGCGTTTTGTAAGTTCCATAAAATAATACCTCCTGTAAAATTAGAGTTAATAGTTGAATTTTTATTCAATTGATATTAGAAACATTAATTCATAGATTATTTTTATCTCATTATAATAATATCGGCAAATATCGGATAAATATAAATATTTTACACAATTCGTTTCTTGAAATTATAAACCTTGAATCCCTCTTAAGGTATAGAAAACAGGGCAATCGTAAGAAAACCAAATTCGTTTCTACTAACTGCCCTGTTTTAGATATTGTGATATTTACTCTGCAAACTCCGCCAGTGCCTGATTGAATTCATCCTTCTGGTCATAGAATGCGCCATGTCCGCTGAATTCAAAAGGCAGAAGTACTGAATTTTTAATATACTGATGCTGTATCTCCCCCAATGAGAAGGGTACTACTTTATCATGGATTCCATGAATAATGAGAGTTGGTACACAAATATCTGTCAGGTCCTGGAACAAAATCTCCTGAATCCATGTATTCGCAACCTTAGCCGTTGCCCAGCCGGCCGCCTGCAGTCCCACCTGCAGAAACCAATCTGCAAATGGTCCGGTTATATGCTGGAAAAAGAAAATATCTCCGAAATTTCTAAGCATATTGGGCCGGTCCTCATAAGTTCCATTAATAATATCCGTCACTGTCTGCAAATCAACTCCATAGGGGAAATTCTGCCGTTTGATCAGACTTGGTGCTGCAGCTGCAAACAAAGCCAGCTTCGATACCCCATGACATTTATGCCTTGCCATATACCGGATTGCTATGGCACCCCCGGTAGAATGGCCGGCCAGGGTAATGTTTTTTAATCCCAGTGCATCAATTACTTCTCTCACATCATCTGCAAGTCTGTCATAGTCGTACCCGCAAAAAGGCTTATCCGAATCTCCAAATCCCCTTGTGTCAATACCAATACACCGAAACCCCATACCGGGGAGCACATCAAACTGATATTCAAACAGTTTACGGCTCCCCGGCCAGCCATGAAGAAACAGGATGGTTTTTTCGCAATCCGGATTCAAATCCTCCACGTAAATATTGACATTTCCGTCAACCGTGATATAATAACCCATAATCTCATTTCTCAACCTTTTTGGTTTATACTATTCAAAAAACGCCAGTCCGGTACATGATTATGCCATAGTTTCAGAATTTTTGTAGATCTCTTCAATCTCCCCTTTGGATATTAGTTTTGACAGTAAAAATGCAATCAGAATAATACCGGGTATATCAATGGCCAGTCTTGTGAGGGCAAATTTTAAACCCAGAGATTCAATCTCAAACATCAGCATGGGGATTTTCGTAGTGGACCATGCGCCGATAAAAACCATGAGATTTAAAAACTTCACTCCTTTTTTCATAAAAACTGCTGCCACCGGAAAAGCTCCGTAAAGAGGTCCTGCTGCTGCCGACCCGATAAGAAAAGCCAGCAATATGCCTTTCATTCCAGACCCTTCTCCCATATATTTAACCATGGTGGTTCTTGGCACCCACACATCAAGAAGGCCCAGAAGCAGAAAAATAGGCGGTATAACAAAAAACATCTGTTTTAACTGCAATCCCGCATTGTTTACAGATAGGGCGGCAGCCTGCCGGTCAAATATTGCTATCAATCCTATTACAAATATCATCAGAATAGCGTACCGATATCGTTTCATATCACCCTGTCACCCCCTGAATTAAAAATGCCACAGCAAAAGAAAAAACAAATGCCAGTATATTCCGGTATATCGTCATTTTCTTGCCAAAATATTTCATTTCAACCGGCATCGTAACAATTCCAACCATAGTCAGTGTAGATACAAACGCACCAATCTGCATAAACCCCGCTCCTGCCTTAAGAAGCATGGAGGCTGTAGGAAATGCTACAAACGGCGGAATCATGGTAATGGAACCGACCACAGCTGCTACAATAACACCAACCCATCCGGATTCTCCTCCGATAAGTCTGGATATCAGACTGGTGTTTAGATAAGCCAGCAGCACACTGATCAAAAATATCATAGTCAGCAGCTGAGGCAGTATATTCTCCAATGATTTCCATGATTTCTTAAGAGCATTCTTCGTCTTTTCCTTATCTTTCCGAAAGGAGACACCCAATCCAATCAAAGCCAGTCCGTAAAAAATATAGGTTTCCATCAATTTCCTCCTGTCATTCTTCTGATAGCATATCCCCTGACTCGCTGGCTTCCTTTTCAAATACAACAACCAGCCGGTCAAGGATTTTCTCTAAATACTCTTTTTCTTCTTCACTGAGACAATCAAATAATTCTGCCGACTGCTCTTTATTCTCCTCAGCCTGACCTGCGGCTTTCATTCCCTGTTCCGTCAGGGTAATATGAAGCACTCTCCGGTCAGAATCAGAAGGAACCCTGATGATACAGCCATCACGCTCTAAACGGGCAAGAAGCTCGCCGAGAGACTGGGAACGGATATCAAGTAAAGAAGATAACTCTTTTTGTGTTATCTGGGGATTCTTTTTTAAAATAGACAATACTCTTCCCTGCCCTCTGCAGGAATCACTGCAATGCTTAGATTTTCTGTGATGACTCTGGTGCATCAGCCGGCCGATCCTGAAAAACTTCTCCATTAGTTCTGTATTGGGGTTCATCATTAAACTCCTTTCAAAAAATTAGTAAGGTGCCTTTGTTTTTTATTCTAAAGGTACCTTACTAATTTGTCAATAACATTTTTTATATATTACCAGCCAGTATATTAACAGGAACTCCCGATCAGGAAAAATCCTTCTGTTTTAAAAAGTCTGACTCCCAGATATTGGCGGTATTTGATGCTGTGGGTATCTCTGTTTCAAACAAATCCGGATATCTGTTCAGTAGGGATTGGAACTCCGATTCTTTATTGGTGATATGCTTATGAATGAGTGTTTTTAAGCTGGCCGAATCTTTTTTAATTATTAATTCAATCATTGTCATATGCTGTTCCAGAGTCTGGCGCAGCGTAGTCATATCAGATAAAGACAAAAGCCGGATTCGTGAATAATGCCCTGACATATTTAATACGGTATTAAGACAGAACTGATGCCCTGTGACGTTAAATGGAATACTGTGCATCGTATCATCGCAGGCCAGAAACTCTCTGGCATCAAAAAGTTCAACAGCTCTCTCCTGAGCATTAATCGCATTCCTCATTTCTTCAATATCTGATTCCTGGTAAATTTCCAGAAATTCTTCAATGACACGTTCTTCAATACAGGAACGCAAAAATCTCTCATCCTTCACACGGGAAGCATTTATCTTCGATACAATGGTACCTTTTTTAGGGGTTGTAACAACCAGCCCTTCCTTTTCAAGCTGTATTAATGCATCACGGATTGGAGAACGGCTTACATTTAAAAACTTCTCAAGTTCATTTATATTAATAGTCTCTCCCGGCTTAATATATAGATCAAGAATTCTTCTGCCTATAAAATCATACACCGTTTTATCAGCAGTTAAGCTTGTCTGGCTATCCTGTTTTTTCATCTTTACTCCCTTCCACCATATATACAAATTAAAATACATGTTAATTATATAACAACTCTTTTTCATTTTCAAATTCTATTTATTATCCGAATTTGGGTAATATTCACAAAATTTCATCTACATATTTAGTATATTTGACAAATTGACACACCTTCTTATTAATGATATAAAGTTAGTGTGATCTGATATATTTCACATATATATCAATAGAAATATATCAGAATTGAAACAATAAGTATTCTACAAAGGAGGGTTATATGAAACAAATTTCAGTAAAGGCTCCATTCCGGTACAGCATTGAGGATACAGAGTGTCCAAAACCATCAAAGGGGGAAGTGCTGATCAAAATGAAAGCCGCGGGTGTGTGCGGTTCGGATTTTCATCTATTCCTGGGTGAGAATCCAATGGCAGAGTTTCCCCGCATCCCAGGTCATGAAAATGCAGGTATTATCGAAGAAGTTGGGGAAGGCGTGACAAAAGTCAAAAAAGGGGACCATGTAGTTGTGGATCTGGTAGTTGCCTGCGGAACCTGCAAACAGTGCAAAAGCGGCAGGCGAAACATCTGCAGAACAGTAAAAGCAAGGGGTGCTGCTGTAGATGGCGGCTGGAGAGAATACTTCATTGCTGCAGAGCATGAAATTTATCTATTGCCTAAAGATCTGCCATTTCAGGAAGCCGCACTGATCGAGCCATTTGCAATCGGCGGTCACTGCACCAAAAGAGCCGGTGTGCAGGGAAGTGATGTGGTTCTGGTTTTGGGTATGGGGACAATTGGAACCATTATTCTGCAGGTTTGTAAAGAAAAGGGCTGTATTGTTATATGTGCTGATATAAAAGATAACTTTTTAAATCGGGCCAAGGATTTCGGGGCTGACTATATTATCAATACCAGGACGGAGGATTTGAACAGCCGTATACAGGAATATACAAATGGGGAAGGCGCAGACGTGATATTTGATGCAGCCGGCTATCCAGGTTCACTTACCATGCTTTTACAAAAAGGAATTCCTGCTAACGGTGCCCGTGTCGTACCTCTGGGGTTCTGTACATCTGAAGAAAACATTACGCAGAGCATGATTAACGGAAGAGAACTATCTATTATTGGAACCCGGATGTCTTCAGGGCAGTTTGGACCGACCATAGAAAAATTCCGCCAGAAAGCCTATCGTCTGGATGGGATTGTCAGTGATACAATTCCATTCTCCCAGATTGACAAGGTGTTTAAAAATATGCAGAATCCCCCATCGGATATGGCAAAAATGGTTATTTTATTTGAAGAATTATAAATTATCAAAGGAACGTATGAGGAGGAGTTATCATGAAAAAAAGAATTACAGCAATTATTTTATCCGCATTCACAGTATTTTCACTCGCAGCCTGCCAGAGCGCGGGCGGGACCGGGAAAAGTACTGCCGCAGGAACTGCTGCGAAGGCAGAAACCTCCGACAGACCAGTGACGATTAAGGTTGGAGATAACTGGAGCTCAACACATCCGATGGCTGCTGCCCTGGACAATGTTTTTAAACCAATGGTGGAAGAAAAAAGCAACGGCAGCATAAAGGTAGAGCTTTATCATTCCGGAACACTGGGTAACGAGGGTGACTTATGGGATGGAGTCCGGAATGGAACAATTGAAATAGCAATTGTGGGAACGCCAATGAACCAGGAATATAAAACTATGCTGATTTCCGACTGGCCTTTTTTATACCGGGATTTAGACCATGCAAAAAAAGTATGGACAGGAAGTATTGCAGAAGATATCAGCGGAGAATTTCACGAAAAATTTCCCACCGTCTATATGCTGGGTTGGGGTCCGAACAGCGCCAGAACATTTACAAGTAATAAACAGCTTACAAGGGTTGATGATTTTAAGGGTCAGAAGTTCCGTATGCCAAGCAATCCCATTCATATGGGCATAGTAGAAAATCTTGGTGCTTCCGCCCAGGTAATCCCTCTTGGTGAACTGTTCTCTGCCCTGGAAACAGGAGTAGTTGATGGACAGGATAATGGAATGGTAACGGTTATCAGTGAAGCTTTTTACGAAGTACAAAAATATATCTACGAAACAAACCATATTATTTCCACTCTTGAGATTGTTGCCTCTGCCAGCTTTATGGATGGTTTAAGTGAAAACCAGCAGCAGATAATCCGGGATGCAGCCAACGTTTCCTGTGAGACAGCCTGGGATGAGTACATAAAAAGTGTTGACACAGACCGTAAGTTCTTAAAAGATCACGGTGTAACGGTAACAGAATGTACTCCTGAGGATAAAGAAAAAATTATTGAACAGATCAAACCTCTCACAGATAAACTTTATTCAGAGAATCCATGGGCAAAGGATCTGACAGAAAAAATTAAAGCAGTCCAATAACATAACATCGATTTACATTCGCAGGAGGTGCCTATGAGCAGGCTGATAAATGCCCTCTTTAAAGGAATTGAAGTCTTAATATCCATTGCCCTGGCGGTGATGATTATACTTGTTTTTACAAACGTAATTCTACGTTTTATTTTTGATACAGGTTTTGCCTGGTCGGAGGAGGTTGCCCGGATCAGCTTTATCTATCTGGTTTATTTTGGATCTATAGAAGCCATGCGCGACAACCGGCATCTTCTGATTGATTCCGTTTTGATCCGGTTACCGTCCACAGCCCAGAAACTGCTGTACACACTGATACAGGGACTTATTATCTGGCTGATGATGGCTCTTACTACGGGTAGTTACGGTCTCATGCTGCAAAACTACCACAACAAATGGGTTGCAACCGGTTTACCAGTATGGGTTGTATACCTTTCCGGTTTTATCATGGGAATATCCATTATACTACTGGCTTCAGGAAATATTTTTAAATTATGGGTATTAAAACATACAGTAAAAGATCTGATAACCCCGCAGGATGAAAGCACGGCAACGCTTGAATAAGGAGGAACCATGTCAATCTTAATTTATTTTTTAGTATTTCTGATCGGCGGAATCGCTATTGGACTGCCCATCGCATTTGCACTTATCCTTTGCGGCGTTGCCACCGCAATGGTACTTGGAGGCAACAATGTTAATCCTCAAATCATTGCAGCCCAGCTCATGCGGGGGACTGACAGTGTCACCATGATGGCTCTCCCATTTTTTGTTCTTGCCGGGGAACTGATGAACCGGGGAGGACTTACAAACCGGATCATTAAATTCTGCAATATTTTCGTGGGACGTTTTCGCGGAGGTCTCGGATATGTAACCATATTAGCCTGTCTGATGTTTGCAAGCCTCGTAGGTTCAGCGGTTGCAAGTACTGCTGCGCTGGGAGCAATCCTGATCCCCATGATGGTGGACTCCGGATATGACCGTGCAAAATCTTCAGGTCTGGTGGCAAGTGCGAATCTTGTAGCACCAATAATGCCGCCATCTATCCCCATGATCGTATATGGCGTTGCAGCGGGGTGCTCAATTAAATCATTGTTTTTGGGCGGGATTGCTCCTGCAATTTACTTAACAATTATTATGTGCAGTGTATGGTTTATCGTTACCCGCAAAGACAATTTAAAATCAGATACAACAAAATATACCGTTAAGGAAATCATGAAAATATTTATTAACGGGTTATGGGCATTGCTACTGCCGCTTATCATCTTATTCGGTCTCAGAGGCGGTATATTTACTGCTACGGAAGCTGGTGTGGTTGCAGTTGTCTATGCCATTGCTGTAGGTATCTTTGTTTACAGAGAACTTAAATTTAAGGATTTAATCAAGGCTTTTGTTGCTGCTGCTAAAATGTCCAGTGTTGTTATGTTCCTGGCTGCCACTGCGCAGGTTGCTGCCTATATGATGACAATATCACGGATTCCACAGATGCTGACGGAATCATTGCATGGGCTTACTGCGAATCCGGCACTGCTTAACCTGGTGCTTCAGATTATCATCATTATTATGGGAACCTGTATTGATGTTGTTCCAACTATATTAATTATGACTCCCATCATGCTTCCGCTGATTCACGCTGCCGGAATCGATCCTGTCTATTTCGGTGTGGTATTCACCCTTGCCAATGTACTGGGACTTACCTCCCCGCCTGTAGGTCCTGTATTAAATGTGGCCTGCGCTACAGGAAAGGTAAGTATGGAAAAGATTATAAAGCCTGTCATGCCCTATTATATACTTCAGGTTATCCTGGTGTTTGCTCTAATTCTCTTTCCACCGTTAATAACCGTACCGTTAAAGTGGTTTGGCGGTTAATGGATCATAAAAGATGTCTGGATTTCTCCAGGCATTTTTTATTACTTTTTGTACATATTCTTTCAGATTTTAGTGTGGTATAATGTCTCTATATTCAGTAACTTCAAACTATAAAAAATAACTGATTCTTGAAAGGCCTTTTTTATGTCATTTGGTTTTTTATCCTCTAAAGAAAGATTAATAATACTAAGAATGATGAGATTGGGCAGCATGCTGCTCATTATCTACCAGGCTGTAATTGTACAAACGTCTTTGGTCTTTAAACTTATTGTATTTGGATTGCTAATTTTAACAGGTTTTAATGACACATGCAGAGAAAAATATTGCAGGAAAAGCAACACGATAGGGTTTATGCTTTCCTATCTACTAAGCAATGCAATATTTGCATTTTTATCAGTAATGCTGATGTGTGAAGGAACCAGGTTATACAGTATCGTCTTGATCATCGACTTAATTCTCACTCACGAAAAAATTTCAACACCACTTATGGCTGTCAATGTTATCGCATATGGGATACCTTATAAAATAAATAAAGTTCCGGAATTAAACCGCAGCATACTGGTTATAGCTGTTAATTATTTTTTATCGTTCATGGTTATATATATAATGAGAAGTCTATTTATTGAAAAAGCCAGGACTAATAAATTAAGTGAAGAATTCAAGATAGCTAATGAAAAACTGAAAGAGTATTCAGAAATAATAGAAGAACTGACCATATCTGAAGAAAGAACCAGAATTGCACAGGAACTGCATGATTCTATGGGACATTCTCTTATTGCTTTGAATATGAATCTTGAGTTTGCTGAACAGGTAATAGGAACAAGACCGGAAAAGGCCAAAGAGGCCATAGTCAAATCCCACTCAATTTCAAAAGATTGTATTGGTAAACTAAGAAAAGTTGTAACCGTATTAAAAGATGATACAACGATTGACAGTCTGCATGATCAGGTTCTGCAGCTTTTTCATGACTTTACAGATAATGAAATGTATCATTTTTATTTCAATATGTCTGATGGGGTTGAGAATGAGCCACAGAATATTAAAAGCTGTATTTATCTGCTGATCATGGAAAGTTTAACAAATGGAATCAAACATGGAAGGGCAGATTCCTTCCATATTGATATCAAAAAAGAACGGGGTACCATTCTGGTCAGGATTAAAAACAATGGACTTGGTTGCGGTGATATAATTAAATCTAATGGTTTAAAAGGGATCGAGAAGAGAGTTTCAGATTTAAAAGGAATCGTTCAGTTTTATTCAGAAGCAGATCCTGGTTTTGTAGTAGAGGCAAGGATACCCACAGGAGGAATTGACAAATGATAAAGGTTATGATAGTAGATGATCAGGATATTGTCCGTGAAGGACTCAAAATGATACTAAGTCTGCACGAAGAAATAGAAGTTGTGGGGGAAGCTTCCAATGGAGAAGAATTGCTGGCTAAGCTTGAACGAACAACACCAGAAGTTGTTCTAATGGATATCAGAATGCCGGTAATGAATGGTATTGAAGCTACCAAACATATAAAAGAAACGTATCCCGAAATCAAAATAGTGATATTAACAACATTCAATGAAGATCAGTACATATTTGAAGGTCTGCAATACGGGGCCGATGGATACCTTCTTAAAGATTCGGGCTCAAAAGATCTTTTAGAGGCGATCAAAAGCGCAGTGCGGGGAGATATCTTGCTGAATCCTAACATCACCAAGAAGGTAATACAGGCATTAAGAGTGCAGAAATCTGAAATAGCAAATGATGAGGTCGCCAGATTATTAAGTACTTTAACGCCCAGAGAACTGGAAGTAACAAAACAGGTATTGCAGGGAAAAACAAATAAAGATATTTCCAATGACCTATTTGTTACGGAAGGGACCGTAAAAAACTATGTTTCTAAGGTACTGGAAAAAATGCAGACAAATAACCGATCCGAATTAATTATATTGCTGAAGAATATTGATTTGAAATAAGAGAAATGTGCCACATATAAATGGGGCACATTTCTGCTTTATATATTAAAAATATTGGAAATAGAATTTATAACCAAATAAATTCCCAAGAAACGAATGGGAAATCTGGACATTGTACCATCTTTTTTAAAAAGAAATATAGCTATCTTCCCAATAAATACATTTAATAAAACTCCTGCGATAAATAAAACTCCATATAACATTATAGTCAGACTCATCTCTTATTCTCCTATGCCATTTGGGCTTTCATTTTCCATGTTAAAGTAAGACAGGCAATAATAAATCCAAGGATGCCCATGAGACCAAGTACTGCAGCTGGCAAAATCTGAGAGCTGAAAGAACTGTTATTCATAGCGGTATCACAAATGGACTGTATTGCCCAGTACTCGGGTGTGAGCTTTGATATTATCTTCATCCCACTGGAGGAAATTTCTTCAATCGAGAAAAAAGAGCCTCCAAGTATTCCTGTCAGAGCCATTATTACTGAACCTAAAATGGTGAAACTTTGCTGTTTGTTAATAAAAGGAACAAACATCATAGCAATTCCAGTCAATGCAAACAGATAGATTGCAAATAGAACCGCTGTCGCTGGTAGATTGTTGATCTGACTCGTATGAAACAGATATCTTCCGGCGATTAGAACGACAATTGTCA
This sequence comes from Bacillota bacterium, assembly GCA_023460575.1. GTDB lineage: Bacteria > Bacillota > Clostridia > Lachnospirales > Lachnospiraceae > Lacrimispora. Next base: position 51,606 of record JAEWPQ010000030.1, on the reverse strand, counting down.
GAAGCAGTGAAAACACATATGCCGCAATTATTTTGGAAAATAGATAGCAGGCATAGCTGGTTTGGGTCCCTTGAATTCTCTCAAACACATGGTTTCCTTTCTCCGCAATCAACGTCCGAAATCCCTGAAATACAATAAACCAAAGAAACATTCCTAAAAAACCAATTAATTTTACAGTAGCAATGTTCGTTTTACCAGAACCGTTCCCAGAATCTTTCTCATTAACAGCTATTTGGGGTAGGCTGGAAAGGGCCCCCAGGGGTAGGTTAAGATTATGGACGTCTTGTAAAGTATTTGCTTCAATTAATACAGCCTGTTCCAGCAGGGCACTTTCACCTGTATGATAGTTCTCAACCATTTCTATATTTAAGTTACCATTCGATTTCAGATTATCTCCAAACTTTTTCTGTATAATAAATCCTGTCATAATACTGCCGTTATCCACTTTTTTAATAAGTTCATTTTCAGATATACTGACAACATTTATATCATCATGCGTTTGAAGCAGGTTTATCAATTGAGCCGATGATACACTGTGATCCGAATCAGCAATAAACAACTCCGTCTTGCCGCTATTAGATGAAAATGTAAATAGAAATGTCAGGAGCAGCGGAGTAGCTATCATGGCGAAAACTGCTACTCGATTATAAAAAAGTAGTTTTAACTGGTTTTTTATTATTTCCGGCATCTGCATTTTAAAAATCTCCTTTCCCCATACAGGTATAATCCAAATGAAAAAAATAAAAGTCCTATCATAAGCAGCACAGCGAGATCGCTATAAATGTGCATTAAATTCCTTCCCTGATAAACATTTACATAGCAGTTAATAGCCTTACCGTTTGGTATCAGCTTCTGGATAACCTGCAGGCTGGCTGGTAAGCTGTCTTTATCAACAAAGCTGCCTCCAATAAAGCTGAATCCATAGAGAATGAAGGCGGCGACGCTGGAGATTGCCATATGATCGTTTGCAGCAGATCCTGCGCAGAAAACAATGGATCCAATTGCGAATCCGTAACAGATAGTAATAATCAGAAGATCAATAATATTTCCAAATTCAACATGAAATAGAAAATGACTGATAATCATAACAATTGACATTTGAACAACTATTGCCAGTACCATACCTGCTACTTTTCCAAGTGCATAAAAGATGTTTAAGGTTGGCGTTGATTTTATACGAAGCTGAGTATTGTTTAGCTTATCATCAACAATTCCGTGAGCCAATTCAAAAGCAGTTAGTATAGAAAACATAACAGTCATGGCAATGGATTCATATTGCATAACAGTTAATGGGTGAGCACCAGTGTTTGTTGATATCCGAGTCAGTTTAACCATATCGCTGTCATTAATGGAATCGACCGCACCTGTAAATCCGGATTTTTCAAGGCGCAAAAGTTCCATGTACCTGATAAATTTGTCTACGATAATTTTCACGATCTTTTTATCATTTTGTTTTTTATTATCTGCTATCAGATTAATAGAACTGGGAGAATTGTTTACATAAGACTGACTGAAGTTTTGAGGTACATAAATGAATACAGATGCTTTTTTATTGTTAATGAACGCTTCCCCTTCCGCATAGTCTGAAACAGGTATGACTGTAAAGAGCTTTTGTACCTCCTGTGATCTTAATATGTCCAAAAAAATATTACCAAAGCAAATCTGCTCTGTTTTGCTGTTCACAACATTATCCTCACTATAGTACACAACCGAAAAAGCAGTATTTACTTTATCTGTATTTCCAAACATGGCACTTATAATCAGAATCAAAATGCAGGGAAACAGAATCAATTTTAAATAGAATATTTTTGATTTTGCCAGTAGTCTAATGTCAGTTAGAATCAGGTGAAATAACTTATTCAAAAAACATACCTCCTTTTATTCCCTTAATGATTTTCCTGTAATCTGCAGAAAAATGCTTTCCAGGTTTACTTCTTCAAATTTAAAACCAGTAATTTGAATTCCAATACTTCTTAGACTGTCTATGATGTCCATGACATTTTTAACTGCAGGATGTATCAGCAGGCGAATCTTGTTACTCCCTATTTCTGCCCGTTTAACACCGTAAATCGTACTTATTTCAGGAAGGATTCCATCCGGTGCATTCTGAAAGGAAACAGTTAAGGTATCGCTGACGTTCATTTTGTCCTTCAACTCTTCCTTTGTCCCAAGAGCAATCAGCTTTCCATTATCAACAATTGCAACCCGTTTGCACAAAAACTCAACTTCTTCCATATAGTGACTGGTATAAATGACTGTCATTCCTCTATCTTTATTCAATCTTTTAACAGTCTCCAGAATATGATTTCTTGATTGAGGATCAATACCAACAGTAGGTTCATCTAGTATCAGTAATTCTGGGTTATTCATTAATGCAACACCGATATTGACCCTTCTTTTCATTCCCCCGGAAAACTCTCCCACAACCTGGTTCCTCTTGTCAGAAAGTTCAATAATATCCAGAACCTCTTCAACTTTTTTCTTGTTTTCGTTACGGGAAAGACCATATAAGCTACCAAACAGTTCTAAATTATCTTTTGCACTTAACGCCTCATAAAGAGCAATATCCTGAGGCACGATCCCCATTACCTTTTTCGCTTCCATAGGAAACCTGCTTAGGGATTTATCTTTCACTTTAATTTCACCTTCCGTTGGCGTTTTAACTGTACTGATCATAGATACCACTGTGGACTTACCCGCACCATTCGGCCCCAGCAATCCAAAGATTTCTCCATTTTCCACTTTTAAAGTTATATGGTCGACCGCCATATTCGAACCATACTGTTTTGTCAGATTAATTAACTCAAGCATTTGACCGCTCCTTTCACGTAGTTTTTTGGATAGACTAATCATATACTACGGAGGGAAATGATAAAAGAAACGAAAGTAACCATTCAGATAGTTACTTTCGTAATAACTTATGAGGCAATAAAGACAGGATATATATTTTTGCATTCTTTATGTGATTTTATTATGATATAATATCTATGCAACTTCCATAATGTCAAAAGAATTGAGAGATTGTAATGAACGCATATGATTTATATTTACTTTCCTGTGATAATATTGATAGCAGCAATCTGAACCGTTTTATACAGCATCTTAGCACGGAACGTCAAGTAAAGGCTCGGAATTTCCGTCAGGAGAAAGACACAATCCGGACTGTCCTGGGTGAAATGCTGCTTCGATACGCTTTATCTCAAATGACACCCAGATACATGTCAGAAATCCCCCTTCGTTTTACCTACAATACATATGGCAAACCTCTTCTTCCAGATCAGCCGGATATATCATTTAATATTTCACATTCCGGCGACTGGATTGCATGTGCGGTTTCTGATTCTGAAATTGGAATTGATATTGAAGAAATTAACTTAGATATTGATTTAAGTATTGCCAACCACTATTTTCATAAAAAAGAAATAGAACTAATTAATGCAGCTTCTGCATCGGAATCCTACCATAACTTTTTTCGTTTTTGGACGGCAAAGGAGAGTTACTTAAAATGTATTGGGAAAGGATTGGGGGAACCACTCAATAATTTCTACGTTTCAGATAACAATTTGATTTTAGAAGACAAGATAACCTCTTACCACATATATTTTCATAGTATATTAAAAAATTATGCACTTTCGGTTTGTAGTTCCAACTCATATAAGATGCCTGCATTACCTACTTATGTTACCATAGAAGATCTCTAACGTAAAAAAGGTACCGAAGCCGCAATGGCTTCAGTACCTTATCCCGTTCCCGAGGTGATTTGAACACCCGGCCTACCGCTTAGGAGGCGGTCGCTCTATCCAGCTGAGCTACGGAAACATCTCTGTGCTGCAGGCAGCCTGCAGCACAGTCCAAAACTTATTATATGCAAATTTAAAGAATTCGTCAAGTCATTCTTGGATTTATTCCTCTGATTCCTTGAACTTTACAGTTCCCTGCATCCAGATCTGCCCTTTGAATCTGCGCCCGATTTCCGGTGTTCCTGTTAAATCTTTTTTCGCTATGCAGACATGGAATATTAAATCACTGCATTCAAGCGTGAAATCGTATACCTCTTCTTCTGTAATCTGGTTCTTCATCTCATCGATCTTGATGATCTCACCAATTATAGAATACTGGTCGCATTCTACACCACACGGCATAAAGCACGAATCAATAATCGAATACAAGTCTTCCTTCATCACCCGTCTTGATGCCTGGGAATAGAGATCAATATCTTCAATCGTCAATGTCTCCATGGCATCTTCATCACCGTTCTTTGCGGCTTCTAACAGATTATTGCGGTCCTTTGCGGCTACTCTCGCTTTTTCTTTCTGAATATCCGACTTCTGAATGGGGAGAAGAACCTTTCCGCTGACTGCAAGACCTGTAAGGCATGAATAACTGGTATCCATGGAATGATGGTCTATGATCCGTTCTCTGCATTCAAAGGAATTGTCTATATAAAAGATCAGAGAAATTCCAACTTTATATTCGTCTAAAAGCCCGGCGTAGGTTTCCCTTTCCGTGTGACGCTGAATGGAGCATGATACTTCCGATGTTATATCACTGCTTTTTAAATAGGGGTAATAGTACATTCTTTGAAACTTCCCATCCCGGTCCATCTCTCCATAGATGGCAATCCCCATCCCGGGTGCCACTTCTCTTCGGATTTCACACAGATTGGACTCCTCGTCAATCTGTATCCTCCTCATATCTGACAGATCTCCACAGAGCCTGTCTAACAGCTTATCGATATCCCTGTCTTTTTCATAAAGACTGAAACCAATGGTTCTTAAGAATTTATGCATAGAATCATCACCTGCTTTCTGTTTTTCTAAGATAATTTTCAGGAAAACAATAAGGCGAAGAATACTCCGCCTCAAGCCTTACGGTTTATTATATACTAAAACATTTGAGAATTCCAGTAAAATTTTTGTTGTTAATAAATTCAGGTCCGTACCTTTCGAAAACAGGTACGGACCTGGTCTTATACGATACCCTGTGCCATCATGGCTTCTACTACCTTTTCAAAGCCGGCAATATTGGCACCCGCCACATAATTTCCCTTCACACCGTAGCGTTTTGCAGCTTTTGCAGTCTTCTCATAAATTCCAACCATGATGTCATGAAGCTTCTTATCCACTTCATCAAAGCTCCAGGAAAGCCTTAAACTGTTCTGGCTCATCTCCAGTGCAGAAGTTGCAACACCGCCTGCGTTAGCTGCCTTTCCAGGCATAAACAGCATTCCGTTCTCAAGGAAGAAATCTGTTGCCTCTCTGGTAGAAGGCATGTTCGCTCCTTCTGCAACAGCAAAGCAGCCGTTGGCCTTCAGTGACTTTGCATCCTCTAAATTCAGCTCGTTCTGAGTTGCACAGGGAAGGGCAATATCACATGGTATGGTCCAGATCCCTTTTCCTTCTGTATAAACAGCAGAAGCCGCTTCGTTTGCGTATTCTTTAATCCTTCCTCTGCGTACTTCCTTAATTTCCTTTACTATATCAAGGCGAATTCCGTTCTTGTCATAGATATATCCGTTGGAGTCACTTAAAGCCACAACCTTTGCCCCCAGCTGGATCGCCTTTTCCGATGCATATATGGCCACGTTACCGGATCCGGAAATAACCACATTCTTTCCTTCCAGTTCTCTTCCATTACGTCTGAGCATCTCGTCAAGTATATAAATAAGTCCATAGCCCGTTGCCTGGGTACGCACCAGAGATCCACCGTAGGTAAGTCCCTTTCCAGTCAGAACTCCCTCATAAAGCCCGGTCATTCGCTTATATTGTCCGTATAAATAGCCGATCTCTCTGGCTCCAACGCCGATATCTCCCGCCGGCACATCCTGATCCGCACCAATGTATTTGGATAATTCGGTCATAAAACTCTGGCAGAACGCCATGACCTCTCTGTCTGATTTGCCCTTGGGATCAAAATCTGATCCGCCTTTTCCTCCGCCGATGGGAAGACCAGTTAAAGAATTTTTGAATGTCTGTTCAAAACCTAAAAACTTTAAAATTCCCTGATTCACAGAAGGATGAAGTCTCAAACCTCCTTTATAAGGCCCGATAGCACTGTTAAACTGTACCCGAAATCCTTTATTCACTCTTACCTGTCCGTTGTCATCCACCCACGGTACACGAAAAGAGATAATACGCTCAGGCTCTACCAGACGCTCTAAAAGTGCGGCTTTTCTGTATTTTTCTTCATTTGCATCAATGACAATGCGCAGAGAATCAAGAACTTCCTTTACTGCCTGGTGAAATTCTCCTTCTCCTGGGTTCTGCTTTACGACTCTGTCATAAACTTCATCCACATAAGACATAATTTTCTTTCCTCCTAAAATAATAAATAATACCATATTATTAATAAAATAAAGTTATTCCTAATGTCAAAACAAGGCCGGAACTCCTTAAAGTTCCGGCCTTATCTCCCCGCCATAACTTTTTAAAATTATAGCAAGTTAATTTAGTAAAGTCAATAAACCATTTTCTTTTAATTACTTATCTGGCTTCTTTTTTTTATTAATAGCTGCATAGAGTGCCAGCATGAAGCCTGACAGTGCTACCATAACCTTTCCGGCATTCGATTTGCGCTCCCCTGTCTTAGGTAATTTTGCCAGAGGCACGTTTCCGTCATCAACCGTGACCATATCAATCTGGCTTTCACCTGGCATGTTTGCCAGAGGCACAGGATCTGGTATAATTGTTACTGTGCTTTGAGGCGTACGGGGTGTCGGACCATCATCGTCATCGCTTCCTTCTCCGCGTATTCTCTCATCCTGAATGGTAATTGTAAAGCTGTTGATTCCATCAAGAATCAGAGGCGGAATACTGGAATTAATCATGTATCCGGACGGCGCTCTGGTTTCAATAATCGTATACGTGTCTGCTGGCAGCCGCTTGATCAGATACTGCCCGCTGCCGTCTGTTTCAAATCTGGAAGCCTCTTTTTCATTCGCTGTATATCCTTCAAACGAACCATTATTAAGCTTCACATAACTGCCCCCCGAGGTTTTCATAATGAACTGTGCCCCGCCCAGTTTGATATCAGCAAACACGGAATTTGTCTTAACCACTATCACCTTTGAAGGCTGATTCTCAATCGCACCCTTTGTCTTTTCAAATAAAGAGGGTTTTACATAAAGCTCGCTCTTTTCAGACTGGCTTAAAGTAAATTCACTGCTCCACGGCTGTGTACCAAGCAAATACCCTTTTGGCGCTTTCGTCTCTGTGCTCCGGTACGTTCCATAAGGCAGATTTGTGATCACTGCCTTCCCCGAAAGGGTAAATACAATGGAATTACCAGTCACATTTTCCGGCGTCCAGGCTGCTCCATCAGAGGCTGCCAGCCTGCGGTAGCTGTCCCATGCTCCCGGAACCATGGTAGATAAATTGGTCAGTGTGAATTCTGCTCCTTCCAATCTCTTATTGGTATCTTCGCTGTCTACCTTTTCCAGGCTCAGGCTTCCTGTGCTGATCTGATTTGTTACTGCTACTGATACCTCTGAACCATTGTCTACAGTGACAGCTTTGCTGTTATCCTTTAAGATGCTGACCTTTCCCTTTTCGTCCACTCTGATGTAGAACGGTTCAATGGAATCATAACGATCAGACGCATCCTCCCTGATCTGGTAATCTCCGTGTTTTAAGCCAAGGCTTAAACTGCCGTCGTCTCCTGTAACAAAAGTTCCGCTTCCGGCATCCTGCTGTGTGTGGAACCGGCTGGCCCCGAATATGGATAGAACTCCGTTATCTTCGTATTTTCCAGGTCCAAGAATATGGAAGCTGATTCCACTTATACTTCTTTGCAGATTATCCGTTTTCTTAATCTTTATAACAAATTGTGCACGATCATTTACTACCTGGTTATCCGCCGTCAGCCGGGCCGTTTTCTGGTCTTCTGAAAGAGTAAAGTCAAATTCCGCCTTACCGTTTAAGCTTAAATAACCTTCCGGGGCTTTCTCCTCTTTCAGCGTATAGGTACCATAAGGTATCCTTCCAATATCAACATGGCCATTAAATGCTGTAAACCGAATGCTGGTTCCATTTTTTTGCACATCACGGATTCCCATGGCGCCCAGTTCTTCTGCACTCATCTTAAGAAGCTTTTCTATGAAGTCTTCAAATGCGCCTTCTACCTGGGTTGTTTTCTCTGTTAAAGAGAATTCAGCCGACGAAAGAAGTTTTTCTGTCACTCCATCCACCTTATCAAAGGTCAGACTTCCTGTTCCGTAATCATTGAAGACAAGCTCACTGCCATCTGCCGTCACTGTGCTGGCTTCACTGTCTGCCTTTAAGGTGACTTCATAGACCCTGCTGCCTGTTTCATATCCTGCTGGAGCGGTCTTCTCTTTTACATAATAGGTTCCAAGAGGCAGCATCTGGGACTCTCCCATTCCATCATTTCCTGTTGTCATGGTACCGGCAAGTGCTGTTAATCCATCATCGGAGTAAATCTCAAATACCGCTCCGGAAAGATGCTTTTCATGGTTATGGGATGCAGCCTTGTTGATCCGTATTTTAGCCCGGTCTCTCACATCATATACTGAAATCCTGTCTGTATTACCGGTTTCCAGTACGGAAACCGCTGTATCTGCAGACACACTATAGTTTTCCGGTGCTTTGATTTCTTTTAAAATATAACTTCCTGCAGGCAGACGTTTTACCGTTACAGTTCCGTCACTGCCGGTTGTAAATGCAGATCCCTCCTCTTTTTTATCTGTCAGTCCGGTAAACGAGTTGTTTCCATCAAGTGTCACATACTTCCCTTCTGAAGTTATTAAGACAAATTCAGCATTGGAAAGCAGGGCATTTGTTGACTTATCCCGTTTTTCAATTATCAGCTCATGAGGCGTATTGGCAATTGCACTTTCTCCAGTGAGGCTGATACCTTCCGGTTTTTCCAGCTTAAATTGTTTTGTAAAGCCATGGCTGCCGCCAAAAAGATATCCGCTTGGTGCCTGGGTCTCTTTCAGTGTATAGGTTCCGTAAGGTATCTGTGTTAATTTTCCCTGTCTGGAATCTTCTGTCCCATCAACCCGGAAGTTTATAGAAAGAACACCTCCATCTGTTCTGGTTGTAATAGAAGAAACACCAAGCCCTGTCACATGTTTCAAATACTCTTCAAAGGCTCCTTCTACCAGAGACGTGCCGCTCAGTTCAAACCATGCTCCCCTAATCAGGTTCTTACTTTCCCCATCCATTTTTTCAATGACAATTGGTGCAGTCAGTACCTTGTTGGTCACTATAACATTGATTTTATACTGTTCCTGACTGTCGAGGACGATTTCCGGTCTGTCTTTTCCATTCAGTAATGAGACAGCTCCGTCCTCACCGATTCTGACATAGAACGGTTCTATGGTCTGATATCTAGGCGTAGGAAGCTCTTTAATCTCATAATCGCCGTAAGGCAGATTCCAGGTAACAACTCCCTCCTCACTGGTCTGTTTTACTTCATAGCTGGAATGATCCGGATCGTTTATTTTAAACTTATTTTTAATAAATGGGTTCCATGTACTGCTTTCATACTTTCCTGGTCCTGAGATGGAAAATGAGATACCCTTTACTGCATCATTTCCGGCATTATCCGCCTTTCTGATGCTTAAACTGTATTCTGTTCTGGTATTCTCAATAACATTTCCTTCTATTTTGCTTAATTCAGCTTTCTGTCCTTGTGAACTGATTTCAAATCCGGTTTCTCCAAGCTTCTTTGAGATATCATATCCGTCGGGAACCTGAAGTTCGGAAAGAGTATAGCGTCCAAGCGGTATTCCGGTAATGTTCACCAATCCGCCCGTAACCTTAAAGCTAACACCCTGCTCCGTCTCCTTTACGTCTGCTATTCCCATGGATACAGCATCTTTTTTCATGGACGCAATCAGTGCATTCCATCCATCTTTGACCACATCACTCTGCTTTTCAATCTGGAAAACGGCACCGGTAAGCTTCTCCCTGGTGAGCCCGTCAATCTTTGTAAATTCCAGTGACCCGGTTATATAAGAATCCTCTACAGTAACCGTGCTCTTAATGGGATCAGCATCAGTCTTAAACTCCTTGCTCTTAAGAATCCATGCCTTTTGACCCTGGACCTTATAGGAATCCATGGATACCATATCCCCGGATACAGCATTGGCAATCTGGTAACCTGCAGGAGCACCGTCTTCTACGATTATATAGTTCATGTAATAAAGAAGCTCGCCTGCGTTCCATACTGCCTCACCGTCTGTAAGGGCTGTTTCGCCGGCTGCTGCCGGACTTTTAAGCACACTGGAATCGGTGATCTGCGAATGATTGAAGGAATCCATTTCCTGGTTTGTAAAAGGACCATATACCGTAAAATGAGCTCCTGCCACTGGATTTTGTGCTTTGTTCGTCTTCTTTACCGTTACGGTTCTATACGGAACAAAGCCTATATCCTTGGTTGTATCATATTCCCCTGATGTTGACCATAAGAAGAAATCTTCTGAGGAATATCCGTTTTTCGTTTCATTAAAGTTGCTGTCACGGCTTTCATTGTAGTTTACTCCCCCTTCCAGCAAGGTCTTTGGCAGTCTGGATCTGCCTGCCTTTTTATTTTCCCCGTCTGGCAGCATGTCAGGTTTGGCAAGCTTTAATACCAGATCCTCGAAACCTTTGGGCATAGCCCCCTTACTCACTTCAATCTGATAATGAGCCGGATCATCTCCCTTTAAACTGGTTAAACGCAGAGACTTGCCGCTGTACCACTCATCCTCCGTACTCTCTGTGAAATCTGAGCCAGTGAGTCCATATGGCTTCGCAGGTGTCAGATTGTCAAATAAGAATCTGGCATCCCCGGTTCCCGGTTCCATGGAAATCTGGTCATCCCCGTATTTGCTGAACTTCAGCAGGCTGACATTAAAGTAACCGCTCTGAAGCAGAGGGAACAAATCTGTAAGAAGATGATCATTGTGTATGCTTTCATTCTGTATTCCGTTGTTGTCATCATCAATCCAGATTCTGCCTGATACCTTTACATTTCCAGGAACGAGAAGCACCTGAACGGAATTGCTGGTCTGTGCCTGGGAGAATTTTTTTTCTTCACTCTCAAGGCTTGCTTCTTTATAGCTGTAGGCTGTAGCAAAATCATTGACTGCATAGCCGTAAGCAACATCTTCCAGTTCGTTTGCCGTACTGTAAGGCACGACTGTCTTATACGTGACAACCAGGTTCTCGCCTGGTGCCAGATAAAATTCAGGATCTGTGATCTTAATACGGATAGCGGTAGGATCACTGGAACTTCCTGACCAGAATCCGGAGGCGTTGTCATTTAACATCGCATTCTTTCCGGCATTTGCATCATCCTTATTTTCAAATGCTTTGTTGGAATACGAAATCTCATAAACAAATCCCTGAACCTTTCTTCCTGAACTTCCTGAATCTTTTCTGTTTTCAATTGCGATAGACTGAATGCTGTCATACTTCAGCCGGAAGTCACTGAGTCTTCCAAAATTACCTGTACTGTAATCTCCTTTCACCGGCAGGATATCCATAAGCTGCAGCTGGCTGACATAATCCTGTGCCGATGCATTGTTTACCATAAGCCGGTATAATACGGTTCCGTCGTACTGTGTAAGTTCTGTATCCTCTGCTGTTTTTGCTACCTTTCCTGCCGTAGTTCCTGATACATATCTGCTATCTAAATTTCCTTTTACCTCTTTATAAAGCTGAATACCAGTTCCGGTGCTCATGGTGTTTTCTGCTGAATCAGAAGCATAACCGTAGCTGCGGTATTTTTCATCAGGCAGTAATGCTCCGGCGGGTAAATCACTGCTGGGCCATTTGGTTCCTGAGCTGGTATTAATCATAAAGGAGGCACCGGTATGGTTCAGAGAAAATGCCGGCTGCAGTACATCGCTGGTTACGAACAGCGTGTTTAATATGTTTTTACCATAGTTAATTATATTTCCTGCAATTTTTGCCTTCACCGATACAGTAACAGACTCGCCCTTTTCCAGATTTCCATTGAGACGGATAAACAGAGTCTCCCGTCCGGTATCCGGATCCACCTTTCGTACAGTCTTATCAATGGTTACACCTCCCGGAGCTTTTTCCACTGCAACTGCCGTCAGTAACCGGTCTTCGCCGGAAGTTTCTCCTGAAACAGTTACTCCCAGAGGAACCAGATCAACAAGTACCGGCTTTTGAACAGGCGCAATTCCAGTATCACTGCTTGTGGTGGCATTGGTTACAGTAAGTGTATAGGTAAGAGTATCACCCGGCTGTACTCCCTTAACAGGATTTACATTTTTGCTCACCGACAGAATTGGAGCCTGGCTTTGAATTACTGAAATATCGCATAACGCTTCTGTCTGACTGGCTTCCTGACCGGGGTTTAACGTTCCGTTTACATCCCATTTCCGGTATTTCATTGATACACTTGCATTATTACGTATAAATTTTATATCCTTCTTATAGCTTCCGTCAGCAAGCGTTGCGTCCTGACGGTTCAGCTTTGCTGTAACCGTGATGGTTCCAGGTACGAAATCCTGCCCCAGTATATAGGCATTTTTCGTAGATCCCTTTAACGTATCATCCCGGTAACTGATTTTAAATGATTTCACCTTCCTGCTGCCAACGGGCTTAATTTCACCAATCTCACCATCTCCGGAAACGCTTACGCTCTGCACCTCTCCGATCTGATTTCCATCAAAACCATAGAAGGTTACATCTGCCATGATCGTTCCTGTTTTTCCTTCTTTCAGCCGGTTGATCTGCGCGGCTTTTCCTGGTTTAACAGAAAGAATGGTATATTTTTCATCGCTGTATTCTTTTTCATCAAGAACATTTTTTCCTGAATCAAGCATGGTCAGTCCCTGATCGGTGACTTCATACTGATCAAGAGGAATGGTATTAACAGCTCCTGGCGTAAGGGTATAGGTAACCGTCTGACCGTCATTCCACCATAAATCTTTTAAAGAAGCGGTCTGAGTCGTCTTGTCAAGGGTTACTCCTGTTTTCTGCTTCACGTTGGTAAATTCACAGGGCGGCGGAGTATTTCCTTTTTCAATGGTTACTTCCTTTTTATAAACAGTTCTGCTGTCATCCGGATTAATCACATATCCATCTGTATTAGGCGTGATGGAGGTCTCTTCAATCTCATAGGTTCCCGGAAGGAGCATGACTGTAGTTCCGGACTCACCATAAGGTATCGATATAATATCTCCTGCCTGTTTTCCGTTTTCTTTATTTGTTACCTTTACAAACGCATTCAGTGATCCAGACGGATTATCCTGTTTGTTAATGTCATTTTTAAACAGTTTTAATGGTAGCGCTTCCTGATTATGCACCGTGAACTGATATACACCAGGCGCTTTGGTATTATTATCTGAGAGCACATACAAATCCAGTCTTTCTCTGGTCTCACCATTCTTAATTAAATCTGCAGTTACCGGAAGTATGGCTCCATTTTCCCCTTCAAAAGCTTCCAGACGGAAGGTATCAAATCCATGATCCTTTACAGGCACTTCATACAAGCCGTAAGAATATCCAGACTCCTGTTTCAGCCCCCGGAAGGAAAGCTTACCCTGGGAATCTGTGGTTCCCTCTGTTACATAGATCCAGGTATTGCCGGCATCTTTTTTATAAAGCTCAAAGGTTATTCCAGCTTTTTCCGCTTCTGTCTTGCCATCTCCGCTGTATTTGGTAATCCGGAAATCAATTCCTCCCTGATTTTCTACGGTAATCTCCGTAGTTTTTCCAGTTTCCGCTTTCAGTCCCTGTTCCGGAATTGCTGTCCCAATGGTGAGATATCCCTGAGGGGCATTTGTCTCCTTTACATAATAAGTTCCCGGACTGTTTTTCTTTGTTGAAAGTAATAATTCGTAAATGCCGCTTGTTCCGATTTCCTTAAAATCTCCCACATAGGAAGTCAGTGCCTGATCGGAATATAAGCTGAATGCCGCACCTGTCAGTTTCTTTGAAGGATCTGCTGCATCCACTTTCGTAATGCGGATTCTTGCTTTTGCATACTGATTTTCTACTCCTATGGCAACCGGGGTCTTGGTTGTGAAATCGGAATCTGTTCCTGCCTGGATATAGCCGTCAGACCACAGCCTGCCATTGGTCACTCCTGTTTCTCCAGTCAGCATCCAATCAGGATTCTCCCGCTCTTTTACATAGTAGGCTCCGCCCTCCGGGTTCTGTGCCAGCAGCACCTTACCCTCTGCAGAATAATAGCCATCTGCTGCCTCAAAGTTTTTAATTGCGACTGTTACAGGCTGATTATTCTCATCATATACCGGCTTATAGGCCTTTTCCGCATCGGAATAGGTGAATACATCAAATACCACCTGAGACGGAAGCTTCGTTATTATATCCTGATCATTTACGAATCCATCACCAAAATTAAGTTTCTTTGTTATTGTCAGGGTAACCTTCATACGGTTTTCAAAGGTTACTTCCGCATTATGATAAGATCCGGTCATGTCTCCGGTCACAGCAACTACCAGAGGTTCGGTATCAATTGTATATCCATCCGGTGCCTTTATTTCCGTAATTCGGTACCAGCCTGGCTTACAGTTCTTAAGGACATAGGAGCCATCCCCCTGATCTTCCATCACTGTGGTCAAAGTTCCAAAGCCATCCACCGGCTTTTCGTAAGCCGGATCTTCTACATTCCTTAGAAAGACTCCGTCAAAATCTGTATCAGAGCGGAACTTCATATATTCCAGACGGAATGCAGCACCTTTCATGGAAGTACCGCTTTGATTATTCTCACCGTCCGTTTTATGTAACGTAAGCTCTGCCAGTCTTGGATTTTTAATAGTCAGTGCAGCCAGCTGACCGGTTATCCCGTCTGTTACAGGAACCAGGGTTACTTTATCTCCGTCAGCTACTGGCTTGTAACCAACTGAAACTGAAAGCTGTTCAAAATAATTATCTGCTGTCATCTTTTCAGCACTGCTTCCCAGTGTCTCACTGATGACGGTATACGTTCCGCTTTCAAGTCCATTTAAAACAGCAAGATATCTTCCGTCCCCCTGCTTTTGTGTGACAGCAGTGACCTGACCTCCTGAAGGAGTTTTTAATGTAAATATAATACCGGAAAGTCCTTCTGGCCTATCTCCGCTCCATGCTGTCTTTTCTATTTCAAGCATTGGCTTTTGGGGATTGTAAACTGGCACTGTCAGAGACGAACTTGCTACGGTAAAGTACCTCCAAAGCCCGCCATCACCGGTATACATGGTGATATATTGTTTCTTCTGTTCCGTGGTTAAGGTTTCCTTCATTCGGTAAAGACCGGAAGGAAGCCCTCCAGGTATCAGAATCTTACCGGTATTGTCTGTTGTATAGGTGCCATATTTCTTGTAATTATATCCGGCTCCATTCCACTGATACTGCCAGACTTCAAACGCAACCCCTGAGAGTGGTGTTTTCTCAATATTCATGCCATCTAATTCATCGTCTGTTTTATGGAATGTACCGGTATCCGGGATATAGCCATATTTTTTAAGGGTTACCGGATATTCTTTGGAAACCTTGTTAATAAGCCTGAATGCAGTCGATTTGCTGCTGTCCCAGAAATACTGCTCATCAATATGGTCCTTGTTAATTGGCACCGTAACATTTAAAAGATGAAGCGTTGTATCTATGGTAACCTTAGACGGAGCATAAATCTCCTCCAGTCCCAGCAATAAATTAACCGGGTCACCTTCTGCATTATATTGAAGGATATCCTTGGGATCCTTACCCATTGCTGTAATTTTATTGCTTAATTCATCCAGTCTGATGGTTTTTGACAATGCATAACCTGTTTTATAGGTACCGTCAGATTCCAGGCCTGTTTCCACCACATCAATAGGCATTAGTTTTTCATTATTATCCGGATTTAACAGCCATATCTGGAATTTGGCACCCCCAAGAAGTGTGGGTTCTTTTCCTGTGCTGTCATCCTTTAGCCATTTGTTTAAAGCAACCTGGAAATGGTAATTTTCAAGTCCGGTTCCTCCGTTTGAATGCTGGTTGGTAATAACTGCTATTTTTTCATTTCTTTCGCTATGATAAATATGCCGGATATCATCATATCCGCTGTACCCTGAATTGCTGGGAACAAATACAGCAGCGATCTTCCCGCCTTCCTCCAGTAGATAGCCAGGTGCCGCCTCATCCTCAACCAGCCAGTATACATATCCATCATCCAGAATAGCAGTGTCAAACTGACCGTCCATCCTTTTACCTGTCTGGGGATCTATACGGGTGCCGCTCTCATACTTACCTTCTGACTCAAACCTGCTTTCATCAGCCAGATCTTTCATTTGAACAGAAGATAAATTCTTTGTGTCGGCAAGCATCTTATACAGTGTAAATCTTGCACCGTTTACCATGTGGCGCTCATCATGGGTTTCTCCGCCAACTGTTGTCCCGTCGCAGGTTTTCCATATGTTAAACTGAACCCAGGATTTATAATTGAACAGCGGTTTGGTATATCTGACCAGTGAATCTGCATTAGCCGGAAGATCCTTTCCGCTAAACATAACCGCATTATACCGGCTCTCCAGATCCGCGACCGCCAGACTCTTTGACGGCTGTACTTTATCAGGAGGCAGAGGTTCTTTATTCCCCATATTTAATTCAAATGGCAGTCTGGATTCACTTCTTGTGGGAACCCGGACTTCTGCTACATAATAGATATCATTTCGGTCAATGTCATTAAAGGTAGCAATTCCGTCAAATTCATTTGTCACCTGTACCTGTACAAAATCAGCAATTTCCGGCTGATTCCGATTCACTTTATAAAGAGCCAGATTCACATTTCCTAACGCCCTGTTCACCTCATAGAACTGATCATTCCAGCCATCACGCCAGTATTTCTGGGTGCGTATGGTCAGCTTTGGCTCATTTTTAATAACAAGAGGTGCTCCTGATGGCTCTCCGTTTACAGTGGAAATAGTTTTTCCCTCTTTCAGTGTGGTTGTCAGCACTTCATAAGATGGAAGATATCCTGAAGGTGCCGTGATTTCAGCAATCACATAGGGAATCCGGTTTCCGCTGTCATCGAAGATGCGCAGCTTACTGCTGTCAAAGACTGCCTGACCGTTGGTTGCGGATGTCTTTGTCTGAATGGGATTTTTAATACTGTTTGCCCAGTCATCTTCACGAAACTGGGATCTTAAATAAATTCCAAAAACTGCGCCGCTCACTGACGTATTTCTTAAGGCATCTTTTTTGGTAACCATAACTTTTCCGATATTCTGATAGTTTTCCAGAGACTTGCTTCCATTTAAATAGATATTCATTTTTTTATCTGCTGCTGTCTCTGCTGCCGTTACCGCTGCCGGTCCGTAATAGACCGCTCCATTCTGTATGATATAACCATCATACTGTCCATCTGCCTTGTTGTTCATCAGAAACAGCGGATTGACAATATCCGAACCCAGAATTTCCTTGAAGAAATATGTTCCCGGTGCCATGACTGTATCAGTATTAGATACAATTGTGTTTTTATTGCCTGGAAGTGTAACTGCTGTAAAATGATCCCCATCTTTCTGATATACTTCAAAGGTGATCTTAACATTACTGTCAACGCTTCCACTTGAATTATATTTAACCTTCTTTAAATTAACCGATTTGAATGGCTTATTATAAAACTTTAAATGGGTGGTCGTAGACTCTTTGGGATACCAGAACCATTCTTTCAGTTGTTCTCTGTCAATCGGTCCGCCTGGTGTGGTAAACTCCCGAATCTCTGTTCCAACATAGTTTGCCGGTGTCTGTACTTCTTCTGCCCGGTACGCTGTTCCCGGATCCAGTGAAACAAAGGTTCCCTCCAGAGAAACGGTTCCATTAAATACTTCCACACCATCCGAAATTCTTGTAATGCGGAATGTTGCAGTGATCTTTTTGTTGTTATCTGTTATATCATACTTGTGAAGCCAATAAGGCACTTTCTGAGGTATGTTATATGCCTTCACACTGGTATCTGACTCCCTGCTGACGGTATAAGGTCCGATAAGAGGTGTTTTTACTCCATTAATAATTGCATTATCAACAGTTTTCCCTGGTTCCTCTGCCTCCAGACGATCCGTACTTCCTGTCTCACTCCAGTAATAATCTTTGGTGATATCCAGATTTCCGGCAGTAATATTACCACTCTGATCTGTGACATAGATTTTTCCAGGCGTTACTTCGCTGTAATTATTCTGATTTTTATCAGCCGCATACAACTTAAACTGGTATCCGGCATTGGAATTACTTGTATTGATCCAACCGGTTGACCACTGGTTTCCAAACGTCCATGTCTCCTTCTGAAGCTTTAAAATTCCCTGTCTGTTATTTTTAATTTCAATAGAAGTTGTTTTTAATGGTACGAGAGTAAATTCTTTATAAAGATAAGTTTTTCCGTTTTTAATTTCTGTGGTAAACCCACTTCCTGCAGGATTTCCATCCGAATATCCATCCGGAAGTTCTTCCACGGCTCTGTACTTAATCTCGTGATTATTGCTGTCGTAAACAGGTAGAACTGCTTCAAATCCACTGTTCCCATCCAGTGAATAGGTATCCTTGGAATTTACAGAAACTGTGGACCAGCTGCTTCCATCTGAAGTGGATTCAAACCAGAAATGGTTGTCAAAATTCCCTCTGTACTGCTGGGAAACTGCTTCATAAGCCCCGCTGTCCTTTTGAAGAAGCTTTATTACCTGTACCTTTGCCTGATTTAAAGTATTAACAAGGTAATTGCCATCTTCCTTTAACGCAGAAGTTTCCCCCCTCTTTACTGTCACTGGATATTCCTTCGTATCCATGATATAACCGTTGGCACTTTTTTCCCTGACAATGTATTCACCGGGTGTAACAGGCTTAAATCGTACGAGACCGGTCTCATCTGACTGAACCGTTGTCACCTCAGCGCCGCTTACCTTCTCATAGAGTGTAAATTGTGCACCGCTTAAAGGACTTAAATCTTCCTCCTTTGTATCCACACTGTTCCAGGTGCGTGCTTTCTTATAAAATTCAACAGCCCCCTTTCCCACAACGTTATTAACTACTTTGACTTCCTTATTCTCACCGGCCTTAATGGTAAAATTAATCTCCTCAGTGTCTCTAAAGGTCTGGGAATCCACCACAGCATAACTGTATTCTGTTCCTGCAGGCTTCCTGCCTTCTTTAATCACATAAGTTCCAGGATCAGTCTGAATCTGAATATAGCCTCTGCTGCCAGTTGTATATGGGATGCTCTCTCCTTCTTCGCTAGATGGATTAACCGCTATTAATCCTTTTTCTAAAGCATTGCCATTTGGATCTACAATTGTATAATTGGCATAAGGTGTCTCTTTCCCCGTAGAATCCACAGAATAAATCTCAAATTCAGCAAACCCGGGATATTCCTTTTCCATTGTCAGATCATAAGGTTTTAAAACGCCGATTCCTTCATCCAGCATTTTCGTTAACTGAATGACTGCGGGTTTATTTACTTCATGAACCGCTACCGCTGCTTCAGAATCATCTTTCATAATCTGAGTGGTTCCCAGCTTTATGTATTCCAGATGAGACTGGTTTAAAACAGTAAATACGGAAGAATCATTTACACGCGGGTCATTGTATTTCAGAATAAAGGGTTCAAATGGATACCTGGCTGTGACAAGATAAGAGCTGTAGGTCGGTGCCAGTTCCGATACATAAATATGATCAGCCCCATTTTGCCCCTGGGTTTTATAATTATCTATTACAATGGAGCCATCTCCGTTTTGTCTTACAGGTATGCTGCTTCCGTCCCCCCATACTGCAGTGACCGATTCCGGCTTCATTTCTGCCGGAGTATTCGGCGTTGTTATAGAAAGTGTATCTGTAATGTGGAAAGAATTTTCCTTAAATCCAGTACGTCCGTAAGTCTGATAAACGGTTCCATCCGGCTGCCTTGATATCTCACCATGGTTTCCATACATCCCCACCTCTATCATATAGGTAATATCAACGTACTGGGGATTCCCCTGATCATCCTTAATAACCGTGTAAGACTGGTCCGTCGGATAAACTCTCTTTTTAATATGCCACTCATCATCGGAAATCAGTTGGAGCTGGGTCTGTGACGGCTGTGTGGCATACGTAACTGTTGGAATATTTCCCGGATATGTAATGTTTTCTTTATCCGTTTTGTCTGCAACTTTAACATCAGCATTAAATGCTACGCTGTTGTCAGAAAGAGAAAACGTCTCTCCTACCGCCCTTTTACCGTTACCGTCTATATATGCGTTGATTATTATATTATCCGACTTTCCCGGACGGATGGTATGGTTCTCATCCCCTGCCTGGATTGCATAGACGCTTTTTTCGCTGTCTGAGGTATAGAGTTCTACTTTTCCGCTCTGTTCCTCCAGTGTAATACCGGCAGGAACCGTAAAATAAATGACCGTATTTTCATATGTATCAAACAGGGACAGTTTTCCGCCTGCTGCATATTCATAAAGCGGTGCAGGCTGCATCGTATAGGTGATTGTATAAGTAAAAAGCTTCCCTGCCTTTATGTCTCCAGTCATACTCTGGTCAAGACTTATTTCTACCGTTTCTTTTTTATCTGTTGCATCTTCACCATAATAGCTTAATGCTGTATCATAGGGAGAAAGCTTTGCCTCGTCACTTACTTCCATGTTTAATAATGTAATTCCGTAACTGGGAACTACCATGGAGAAAGAAGGCTGAGCAAATAATGAGGTAAGACTGAAGTTACTTTCTTCCTCTTCCCCGCTCATTCCCATTAAGGCAGACTTTTCTTCACCAGATAAAACACGGCCATCTCCGACAGAAACAATATCAGCACTATCAAAGCTCTCTGTCTGCAAAACTGCTTCCGAAGGGGTAGCAACTGTTTCTGATGAGGTAGCAACTGTTTCAAGTGCTGCTGCAAGTACCGGAACCTGGTGCCTGGAGAGAGAAAGTGTCTGTCTTGCTATATCATTTTTACTAATGGAGATATCGCTGCCGCCTGCAGAATCACCAGAATTATTATTTTCTTCCTCTGGATCTGCTTTTTCCGGCTCAGCCTCCTCCGGTGCTGCTTTTTCCGGTTCATTTTTCTCCTGTTCTGTCTCTTCCTGCTTCACATCATCTTTATTTCCTATAGCTGTATCATCTGATATGGTATTTGAAGCTTCATCTTCATTTGCCTGTGTCTTAGCAGCTTCGGTTTCCTTCTCAGTAGATCTGACAGTTTCGGTTTCCTTATTCGCTGAATCCGATTCCACGGCCTGTGTTTCTGCTTCTGTTTCCCCGGAGGTTTCCGCATTTGTTCCTGCTGCCGCTTCTGTTACAGAAGTAGCCCCGGATGCGCCATTTCCGGGATTCTGCAAAGTGGTTTCCTCCGCATTTTCACCAACAACCGCATACTCATCCATCTGGGCTTGTGTAATAACAAAATTGTCGCTTACTACCCTGAGACGGAATTCACATTCCCGATCCTTATATCCGTTTACACCAATGATCTGTACATTCTGGAGGATAGATTCCTGTTTAATACGGTCTGAATCATCAGTCTGGGTAAAGGGTTCACCGTCAAGAGCATCAGAAACTACCACAAGGTACATGGCCTTGCCTGTTTTTCTTTGAAAAATTAAGGTTTTACCTTCCAGTTCCTCATATAATTTTTCGATAACCAGATCTTTTTGTTCCCCTTTAAATGGAACTAAATCTTCTTTTAATTCAGGTCTTTTGTCAATATCCTTTTTGAGGACTTTTTCTATGGCAGACTGGGTAACTTTAACATCGATTACCTGTTTTGCCTGTGACGGCGTTGCTTCTGACGGAGATGCCTTGGACGCATTGGATGGAGTAGCGGTTTTCCGTTCTGTATACTCTGCCGCATAAACCGTAGTAGCGGTGAGCTGTGATACATTTCCCGAAACAATGGCTATTGTTAACAACCAGGCAATAATCCGTTTTAAGCGATGTATTTTTTTCATTGCTCCCTTCATTTTTCACATCCTCCTTTTATATTTTTTCTTTCTCATTTTGTCTTCTATTTGCAAGCCATAAAATGGCAATAATTCCCTCTTTGTCAGTATACCTGAGACTGGTTACAAACCAGTTATTTTTGTTTACTTATCAATTGTTAAAAAAATATTTTTCACAATGTTTTTTTAACTATTTTGTATGCTTTTTTTAGTTAAATAAGTAAATCTTTTGTTATATTTTCACATAAAATTATCATTTGATATTAACTGTTAACTTTACCGCTTTAAATTGTTTACATTCCTACACCTGTATGCTACTAATAATATCAAAAACGACATTTCAGACCGCTAATCCTGGCGCCATCTTGACAGAACGCCTGATTAATTCTAAAATAAGTTCATCTGTCTATTTGATAATTACGAAGAAGAAGGTCTTAAACATATGATTCAGGATATTTTCCCCCACGTATTTCATAACGAATTTGAAATTAAATCACCCAAAGCTGACAGCTTTTTTTTCTACTTTTCAGAAGGAAGTATCTGTCTGACTGAAGATAAAACCAAAACAATCCCTCGGTTTTCTGCATTAAAAGAAGAGGACCGCGGCCGCTTCATGTCCCATTGTGATTTTCTGTTTTCCATCGATCAGATGGATTTTTTTCTGGCTGATGAAACCAGTGTAACCCTTACTGATACTCCTGGTCTCAGCTTTTATAAAAACAGCATATTACGGGAATTAACCCCTATGTGGGTATCATTTTCTGCAGTCTGTGCTTCCCAGCTTCACCGATTCTATTCAGCCAACCGATACTGCGGATGCTGCGGATCGGAGATGATTAAAAGTAAAAAAGAACGTTCTATGATCTGTTCATCCTGCGGTAACACTGTCTATCCCAAAATAGCGCCTGCTGTCATTGTCGGGATCATTCATGATGGAAAGCTGCTGCTTACGAAATATGCAGGCAGGGAATACACACGTTATGCACTTCTGGCCGGATACACAGAATTCGGTGAAACCCTGGAAGATACGGTAAACCGGGAAGTCATGGAAGAAGTCGGACTGCGTGTTAAAAATATCCGTTACTATAAAAATCAGCCATGGGGATTTTCTGATTCCATTTTAATGGGTTATTGGGCTGAACTGGATGGTTCTCCACAGATCACGCTGGATGAAACCGAATTATCCACAGCAGTCTGGATGGCTCCTGAGGATATCCCCGATGATTTCACTAATATCAGCCTGACCCACGAGATGATTCTGTTATTTAAGAATGGGAAAATAAACGAAACACAGGAAGGACAAGCCTGATCAGGCATTCCTTCCTGTGTTTCTATAAAAGGTTGCATATCCATTAGCAATAAGACTTCCCTCTGCGGGAACCTGTGAAAGAATCAGAATTACATTCAGTACATCAACACATGCACCTCCTGCGTTTAATACACTCAGAAAAATAAAATAACCATTCAAATGACCGGTAACTGCAAAAAGAAACGGAACAGCAAAAGAAAGAATAAACAGCGGCATAAGTGATATAACAACCATTCTTTTCTTTGAAAGTAACTCTTCCGTAAATACAAAACCAAACAATCCGTTAAATCCCCAGTATGTCTTATCTGATTTCCATACTTTTGGTATAAATGCTGCATGAATCATCTCATGAATCAAAAGATATAAAAGCATTCCTAAAAGATAATATACAAGCTCTATACCTATAGATATCTCCAGGGAAAAACCCTGCGGTCCGGAAAGCAGCTTCTTAAATGGCGGATACAAATAATAACACCATACAGCTCCGGATAGCATCAAAATAACGCTGATGGGCATAGACCAAAAAATTGCGGCTGAAACAGACTTTGGTTCTTTTAAACGAATCCAGCCCTGCTCCTTCAGATACATGGTTCTGTCTTCATTTTCCAACGGTATTTTTTTTATAAACTTCATTGTCACCTCAAATATTATATTTTAGTCTTTTTATATTGTATCACACAAATACACGTTAAGGAGTATATTATGAAATTAACCGTTTTAGTTGATAACAATACATTAATTGATAAATACTTTTTAGGAGAGCCTGCTGTCAGCTATTATATCGAAGATGAAGATGAAAAAATACTGTTCGACACAGGGTATTCTGATGTGTTCATAAACAATGCAGATAAACTGCAGATTAATTTAGCTGATATAACAAAAATCGTTTTTTCTCATGGTCATAATGATCATACCGGCGGGTTTCATTATTTAAATGATCAATACGATTTATCTCATGTAAAACTTTATGCCCATCCAGATGTTTTTAAAGAAAAGAGAGATACCCAAGAATCTATTGGTTCGAATCTTACGGTAGATTCAGCAGCTAAAATCTGCAGTTTATCTGTTACAAAACGTCCGGTTCCTATTAGCAAAAATATCACTTTTTTAGGTGAGATTCCCCATTTCCATTCTTTTGAAACAAGAAACCCGATTGGAGTGCAGAAGATTTCTCATAATCAGTACCACGATGATTACGTTCTGGACGATTCAGCTATTGTTCATAAATGCAGCAAAGGTCTGTTTGTCATTACTGGCTGCTCACACAGCGGCATCTGCAATATTATCGAATACGCAAAAACTGTTTGTAAAAATGATACTGTTTTAGGGGTAATTGGAGGCTTTCATCTTTTTAATACAGACACTAGGCTTGAGCAGACAATTCAGTATTTCCTTGATAATGGCATTCGTGAGCTATACCCATGCCACTGTGTCTCATTTAAGGTTAAATCTGAAATAAACAACCGCCTTCCCATACATGAAGTCGGTGTTGGTCTCACAATAACCATTTAACAAATCATTTATAAAAGTCCCGATGCCCACTTTACAGCACTGTCAATGCTCTCCGGATTCTTCTTAGGATCAACATAAGCAGTTTCACCAATGAATTTATTTTCCGGCAGCGCTTCTTTCAGTTTGGCAAAGCACTTCACTGCCCCGCCTCCTCCATGGCTTGCAAAAATTGCAATCCGTTTATTTCTTATTTTATAATCGTTAACAAAGCTTCTTATGGGCGGTGCAAACGATCCCGCCCAGACCGGAGTTCCGATTATAATCGTTTCATACCGGCTAAGATCAATGCTTTCGTTTATCAACGTTGGTTTATCTCCAAAAACTACACTTTTTCCACCCCAAAAATACTTTCCAAGTCCCTCTGTTGGATACCTCTTGCTTGTCTTCAATTCAATGATATCCGCATTTAACGTCTCCCCTATTTTTTCGGCGATCAATTTCGTATTTCCCTCAAATGAAAAATATACAACTAAAACGCTCATTATAATTCCCCTTTCTCAGATATAATTTTTCGGGCTTCTACCGCCCAATCCTTCATTGCAGAATAAACATGTACACCACAGAGCGCAGTCAGACGGCTATAAGTACAATCAATACCCTGATCCTTGAACTGGCTGATATGTTCCATATATCTGTTCATGTCTTTTACCAGTTCCTCATTTCTCTTAATAAAATCATCCAGATGTCCAATCAATACTTCAGAATCAGTGTTTTCCCCGAAAGAAACCTTAAGAAGAATTTCATAACGAAGCTTCTCAATCTCCGGCTTCTCACGCATCCAGTTTGAGAGCTCTATTCTTCCTGCTTCGGTAATGCTGTATACGATTTGCCCCCGCCCATTACCATGCTCCCCGTTGTCAGAGCAGACAGCCAGCCCCTGTACAACCAACGTCTTTAACGTGGGGTATATCTGTCCATAGCTTTCCTGCCAGAAATGACTGTATTCATTTTCCAGCCATTTTTTTATTGTATAACCGGTCAGCGGCATACGGGCAAGCATTCCCAGCATTACATATTTGGATTTTCCCGTGTTTTCCTTCATATGTGCATCTCCTTTTTAAATATAGCATTATGATATATCAAGTTGATATATAAATCAAGCAAAAATTTTATAATCTTATTTCTTTTACTGCAACAGCCTTGCCCCTATGATATAATATCTACGAAAAGATAGTAAATAAATACACATTTAACTAAAACAGAAAGTTTAAGGCGGATTCAAAGTGACTAATAAAAATATTGATAACAAATATGCTGATTATGCGGCAAAACTAAAAATAGATTGTAAAAATTGCAGTGGTTTATGTTGTGTTTCTCTATACTGTACAAAAACAGATGGTTTCCCTTCCAATAAAGACGCCGGTACGCCATGTGTCTATCTTGATTCTGATTATAGCTGTAAAATTCATACAAAACTCTCTGAAAAGAATTACAAAGGTTGTCTGGCCTATGACTGTTTCGGTGCAGGACAAAGAACCACTCAACTCTGTTTATCTAAAGGTACCTGGAAAACAGGCCCAAAACAGGCAGACATGATTTTTGAAATGTTTATGACTGTATTTCAATTTCATCAGATGCTGTGGTATCTGGTTGAAGCATATTATTTAACAACCAATAAACGTTTAAAATCAGCTATTGATGAGCTTATAATTGAGAATGACCAGATGATAGAGAAGCTTCCAGATTATAGTTCAAAGATTGACCTTTCAGATTACAGATTAAAGGTAAACACAGTTTTAAAACGAATAAGCAGCACAATTTCACAAGGTACATCATCAAATAACCATTCTGGAATGACGTATCTGGGAAAAAACTTTAAAAAAGCAAATCTGGATGGAAAAGACTTCAGCATGTCACTGATGATTGCAGCAAATTTTACGGGATGCAGTTTGAAGAAAACGAATTTTTTGGGTGCAGATATCAGGGATGCAAACTTAAAAGATACGAATTTAAGCGAGAGTATTTTTTTAACACAAATGCAGATTAATTCTGCTAATGGAAATAAAAACACAAAACTTCCTGGCAATTTATGCCGTCCGGCATCCTGGGTATAACAATATTAGAATAGTAAATTTTAAGAATAAAAAATACAGGAGAAAGTTCATTATCACTTCCCCTGTATTTTTTCATATCTCTTAATGTCCTTCAAGTACTATAAGTCCATCGCCTTTAAAGTTATGCATGGGCACAGATGTTTTTCCCGCCTCTGAAGCCAGCCTGATTCTTGCCGTTCTTCCCGTGATGAGATCCACTGCTTTACCGGAATACCCCTTAAGTTCATTATCGATCACGATCTTTGTTGAATAAGGAACATAGATCAGGTACCGCTCATCACCAGTCACAGCCATCCGAATCTGCTCTGATTTTCCAAGTAAAAGCTCCTGTGATGGTATCAGTTCTCCGATACGATTGGTTTCCAGAAAGTTTGCAATAAACCCGTAATCCCAGGCTCCGGGAAAATGAATTGCCTCCCAGGCAGGAAACGCTTCATCAAACCCCTCACCTAACACCGGATTTGCCCTCTTTCCTGCTTTTTTCCAGTTCCAGATTCCATGGGCTCCATACGTGACGCCAGCACATGCACCGGACAGAATTCCGCTCCACGCTGCCTTTCGTATGTCATACGGCTGAAAACGTCCGTACATCTTCCGGCTGTATCCCATCTGCTCATAGCAGGGTTCTGCGTTCACAACCGGCTTTACCGGATAATCCCTGTAAAATTTTTCTGCAAGCAGGTATGCCATATCCTGTCCTTCTGCAAAATGCCCGGACTGATACATATAAAAGTCCAGCCGATCTAAAAACTGCTCCGGTATATAATCATATCCTCTCTTAATATGCATTGTTTTTAATGACTGGGGCGATTTCTCACATACGGTCTTTAACACTGTTTCGTAATAGGAGACTGCTTCATCCGTATCAAAGTCCGTATCACCGCTGATCACATAAATAGGTTCAAACTCATCAAATACTTCCACTGCTTTTTCTGCATAAGTACTGACAAACTCCTCCGGCATCACGTTAAAATCTACCAGTCTGCTCCCCCAGGTTCCCGGAACATAATTAAGCCACAATATCACCAGTGCCAGCTGAAATCCCTTATCAACAGCCATACGGCACATCTGCCTTGCTCTGGAATAATACGCTTCATCCCACCTCGTAAAATCAAATTTCTGTCCATCCTCTGTATAAAACGGATATACTCCTACATCGGACATACATCTGTCCCATTGCGGCAGAGTATTAATCTGGAGTACATTAAAGCCCTGTGCCCAGCGTCTTTCCAGATATTCTTCCCATTCCTCCAGTGTGATTGAAGTAAATGCGCTCCATACCGTATCTGCCAGATAAAAGAAATCCCGGCCATCCAGTGTAAAATTCCTCTTGTTCTCATGTATCTTAAGTCTGCTCATGGAAAACCTCCAAATCTTCTGTTACCTGGGAATACAGCGAATCATAACATCTCCTGCCACAGCCATTTTTGCCTCTGCAGTTAAAACATCTGCATACTCGTTGCTGTTTGTTACCAAAACCATGGTAGTGACATCATAACCTTCCCGCTTCATGCTGTCTAAATCTGCTTTTAACAGAAGATCACCTTTCTTAACTCTGTTTCCGGCTTTTACTATAAGTTCAAAATATTTACCTTCCAGTTTTACCGTATCTAAACCTACATGGATAAAAACTTCTGCGCCCAGGTCTGTCTTAATTCCAACTGCGTGTGGGTATGCGGTTTCAACCGTTCCATCACAAGGTGCATAAAAAGTTCCCTCAGCCGGTATAATTGCCGATCCTTTTCCTAATCCCCCTCCTGCAAATACCTCGTCCTTCACTTCTGATAATGAAATGATAGTTCCATTTACAGGTGCTGCTAATTCTTCTTCCTTTTTAGCCAGACGTACTGAAGACTCTGAAGTCTCATCTTCAAGAAGCATATTATCATTGTACCCAAACAGATACGTACAGATGGCAGAACCAAAGTATGCAATGGCACATGCTGCACAGAATCCCGCGAAACCGACACCAATATAACCTGTCATTGTGAGAAGACTTGTACCTAAGACTGTAGGGGCTCCTGCTCCTACTGCTGCGGTAATTGCTCCTGCAATACCGGAAAAAAATGCTCCGATAAAGAACGGCCTTTTATACTTTAATGTTACTCCGTATATTGCTGGTTCTGTAATACCTGCAAGTACAGCAGAGATTGCCGCCGGACCTGCGATATCCTTAACCTTTTTGCTTTTAGTCTTTAAAAATACCCCCAGTGCGGCCCCTGCCTGAGCAAAGTTATTAGGTCCTGTTATTGTGAACAAAGTATCTCTTCCGGTCTGTGCAATGTTATTTATAACAATTGGAATAAATCCCCAGTGAAGTCCGAACATAACTGCTGCCGGCCATATAAGCCCCAGTATAAATCCTGCTATAACCGGATTGACTGCGACCATGGCAGTATAACCTCCCGCCAGCATTTTTCCCGCAAAATCAGAGATGGGACCGATTACGAGAAAAGTAGAAGGTACCATAATTACAAGAGATAAAAGCGGTGTGAAAATATTTTTAACTATATCCGGAAGAATTCCCCGAAGCCCTCTTTCCAGCCTGGAAAGTACAAAAACGGAAAGAATAATTGGTATTACTGATGAAGTATAGCTCACAAGAACTACAGGAATATTTAAAAATGTCAGAGACTCCTTTGCAGCAAATGCCGCAGATAAGTCCGGATACATCAGCGCGGACGCTATTGCTACTGACACAAAAGGATCCGCCTTAAATTTCTTAGCTGCTGTATAGGCAAGAAAAACCGGAAGAAATGTAAATACACCATCTGCCGCAGCAAATAAAATCCGATAAGTTCCCATATCCTTTGACAACCACCCCATCGTTGTAAACAGAATGAGAAGTCCCTTTAACAAGCCGGCCCCAGACATTGCTCCAAGTATGGGTGCAAAGATTCCGGAAACAGTACTCATAAACAAATTTATGACGTTTTTATCATTCTTACCTTTGCCCTCTGAACTCATATCCCCGGCTTTAATGGCAGAAGTTGCTAATATGGAATCGTAAACATCTCCCACAGCATTACCGATCACTACCTGAAGCTGACCGCCTGCTTCCACCACCGTTATAACTTTTTCCGTCTGACTCAGTCTTTTTTTATCAACTTTATCCGGATCCTTAATCTGGAACCGCAGTCTGGTTGCACAGTGAATCAGCGAATTAACATTATCCGCTCCCCCTACGCTGGCCACAATCTGTTTCGCCAGCTCATCGTAATTTTTCTTAGCCATGATTATCCCTCCTGAGATTGAGTCATACCCTTTGAACCTTCTTCATAAAACGTTTTGTGATTTCATACTAACACCCGTTTTTTTCTCAATCAATCCCCCTCGGACTTTTCTCCGTATCAATCAAAATACCATAGTATTTCGCCATGTATTTCCACTTTTTTTGTATAATTATGATAGGTTTTTAAATTTTCTTTAAATAAATTCATTTATAAATGTATTTATTTTTATCAAATACACTTTCCCCCTCCAGCAGTCTGGTCTTGTAATAAACCCTGACCATTTCCCCTTCTTCATCCTCTATATGACGGATTAAATGACTCATGGCAGCTTTATGCCTCATGGTATGGGTACCTTTTATTAATGTAAGATTAATACCGGGTATACTAAGATTGGGTAGTGCATCAAACCCAATTAGGGATATTTCTTTCGGCACCCGGATATTTCTCTCTAAAAGTGCCTTGCTTACCCCCAGGGATATGACAGAGCTTTCAAGAACAAAAGCAGTTGTTTTCCTGATTCCTCCGTCTAAATACCGGTTCATCGCTTCATACACTTCATCAATCTGGTTGCCTAAGCGGATAATTCGGCTGCTCCCATCCCCGCAGTGCCGTTTCTCCATTTCTTCCACAAATGCCTCTCTCCGCTCCGTAAAATTAAAGATGTCAACTTTCTCCGCAAGATAGGATATATAGCTGTGTCCTTTATCAACCAGATAATCAACCGCTCTGCAGATTCCCTCTTTATTATCAATAAGAAAACTGTCCATACCCTGTTCATAAAACAGATTATCCCCTACCACCACAGGGATTTTAAGCTGGCCAAAGGGATAAATATCACTGTAATTCATTTCCGCTGCCATCATATAAATCCCCTTTACATTACTTCGCCTGCATTTATCCAGTAATTTCTCCAGATTTCCTGCTTTCTCATAAAATTCCTGGTAGTCAAACCGGTATCCTGCTTTATTACAAATGTATTCAAAATCATCAAAAAGCAGAGGGTCCCGCCTGTTTTCCCTCTGCTTTAAAATAATTCCATGCTTAATATAGTTAAGCATCAGCACAGTCCCTTTACTTTCGTTGTACTCTGCCCTTAACCTGCTGTTATTCTTCTCTTCTTCCATCAGGATATAATTCTGAACCCTTTTTCTTGTTGCCGGTTTAACCCCCGGCTTATTATTTAAAACAAGGGAAACGGTCGCCGGAGAAATTCCAAGCGCCGCTGCAATATCCTTTGCTTTCAGCCGCATTGCCGTGTCCTCTCTTTCATGATGTTTCATAGCCACCGGCATTATTGCAGACCAGATCAATCCCCTCCATCCATCGGTTTTTTCTCTCGTTTCTGCTTTCCCTGTCCATATGGCTGTCATAAATATCATAATCAATATTCGTAAATATTTTATCCCTGTCATAAATTCCAGAGGCGATTCCTGCCATATAAGCGGCCCCGATTGCAGAAAGCTCCTCCTGTCTGGATACCCGCATTCTGATATCCGATATGTCAGACTGAAACTGCATCAAATAACGGTTTTTAGCAGGCCCGCCATCTGCACAAAGTTCCTTTAATACTTTTTTACTGTCCTTTTCCATGGCAGTCAGCACATCCGATACCTGAAAGGCAATACTTTCAACAGCTGCTTTTACAAGCTCTGCCCTGCCCGTAGTACGGCTCATACCCAGAATCATGGCTCTGGCATTTTCCCTCCAGTACGGTGCGGAAAGTCCCGTAAATGCAGGTATGAATATTGCAGTATCCTTTTGGTTTGCTTTATGAACAAGATCCTGTGCCTCCTCGTCCGAAGAAATGAGACCCATCTCATTTTTCAGCCAGGAAATGACTGCTCCCGCATAATTAATATTCCCCTCTAAAACATATTCTACACGGCCGTTCATTCCCCATGCAAGAGAGGTTGCAAGACCTGCACTGCTTTTTATAAATGTATCCCCTGCGTTCATCATAATGGAAGATCCCGTACCATAGGTTGCCTTTGCCTGTCCCGGCAGATGGCATCCCTGACCAAATAAAGCAGCGTGGGAATCTCCCATTACCCCATATACAGGAATCGGAAGATCAAGGTATCCCTCAAAATCAGTATATCCAAAGCACGCATTGCTGTCACAGACTTTGGGGAGTGACTCTATGGGCACCCCAAACATCCGGCACAGTTCCTCATCCCATTCTAACGTATGGAGGTTAAATAACTGGGTTCTTGAGGCATTGGAATAATCCGTTAAAAAGCTGCTTCCCTTTGTAAGTCTGTAGACCAGATAGCTGTCCATTGTTCCCAGACAATACGGTTCCTTTAAAGAAACATTTTCTAAAAGCCACGCCATTTTCGCTGCCGGGAAATAAGGGGAAAGGGGAAGGCCCGTCTTCTCATAAATGACGGGACTAAAGTCCTTAAAACGATCAGAGATCCAGGCTGCCCGGCTGCACTGCCATACAACAGAAGGGGCAAGGGGGTCCCCGCTCCGGTTCCACACAGCAGTTGATTCTCTCTGGTTACTGATGCCTGCCGCTTTCACATTCTCTCTTCCTATGTCGGAACGATCCAGCACTTCCCTTACAGCTAAAATCATATTTTCATAAATTTCTTTCAGATCATGGGATACCCAGCCTTTTTCATTGACAATCTGCCTGTGCTTCCGGTCTGCCCTTTTGCACAGTCTTCCAGTCTGATCAAAAAGAACGGCTTTTGTTCCCTGTGTACTCTGATCTATCGCAATCACATATTTCATTTTACCAGCCCCTGACCTAATCCGTCTAATACAGTCTTTTTAATCCCCTCATCATCCAAACCATAATATTTAAATATTTCATGATTCGTGCCTGCAATGAGATGACCGTCAGGTAGCGCCAGGTTTATTACCTTTTTCGGACAGTTGGCAGAAACAATCTGAGCCACCATGCTCCCAAGACCGCCGTACGGGGAATGCTCTTCTGCTGTCACGATCAGATCAGCTTTCTCTGCTGCATCCACAACGGCTTTTTCATCCATCGGCTTAATACAGTACATATCTATCAGGCCGATACGATACCCCTCTTTTTCCAGCTGCTTGGCTGCTTTCACTGCATAAGGAAGCAGTTCTCCGCAGGTTATGATAACTGCATCCGTTCCCTCTTTCATCACATTGGCACGATCCAGTTTAAAATCCATATCTTCTTCATATACATCCTCCGTTGCAGAACGGCTTACCCTTACGTAAGCAGGTTTTTCATCCTCAAGAAGTGCCTCTATCAGCTTTCTGGTCTGAAAACGGTCACATGGGAAATAAACCCGCATATCCGGCAGACTGGCCATGGCAGCAATATCCTGGCAGGAATGATGAGTCATGCCCAGTGCTCCATAACTGACACCTCCGCTGATTCCGATTAACGTAACATTAGTCTTTGAATAAGCCACATCTACCTTTACCTGTTCGTAGCTTCTGGTGGATAAAAAGCTTGCCGGGGACGCTGCAAAAACCTTTTTTTTGCAGGATGCCAGACCTGCTGATACAGATACCAGATTCTGCTCCGCAATTCCCACTTCAACAAACTGGTTCGGGTACTGCTCCGCAAACGGTGCAAGGGATGCAGAACCTCTGGAATCCGAGCATACCACCACAATATCCTTATCTTCCTTTGCAGCTTCTGTCAGTGTATCACAAATTACCTGTCTGTTCGTTATCTGATTCATGCCAGCACCCCCTCCAATTCTTTCACAGCTTTTTGGTATTGCTCCTCTGTCATGACACCATGATGCCATTTCTTCTGGTTTTCCATAAATGACACCCCTTTCCCTTTTGTGGTATGGGCAAGAATTACAGAAGGACAACCCTTTTTTCTTTCTGCTTCCCTGTAGGCAGCAAGAAGCTGTAAGCAGTCATTGCCGTTTTCCACCTCTATGACATTCCATCCAAATGCTCTGAACTTTTCACCCAGATCATTGCTTTTCATGGTTTCCTCTGTTGTTCCACTGATCTGGAGGCCATTTAAATCAACTGTTGCACACAGCTGGTCCAGTCCATAATGTCCCGCTGCCATCATAGCTTCATAATTAGATCCTTCAGCCATTTCACCGTCTCCCAGCACAACATAGGTTCTGTATGACCGGCCATCCATTCTGGCTGCCAGTGCCATTCCCACTCCCAGAGAAAGTCCGTGACCCAATGATCCCGAATTCATCTCTATTCCAGGTACATCCATTGTGGGGTGGCCAATAAATTCAGAACCAAATCTGCTGAATGTATCTATGGCTTTCTGCTTGTCAAAAAATCCCCGGTCCCCCAGAGTTATGTATAATGCATCTGTACAATGTCCCTTACTAAGCAAAAACCGGTCTCTGTCATCATTCTTCCAGTTTTGGGGACTGACATTCATTACTTCAAAATAGAGCACAGTTAAAATATCAATCACACTTAAATCTCCGCCAATATGACCGGCTTTTGACCGATATACTTCCTCAATTACATCTCTTCGAAGTTCATAAGCTTTCTTGGTGAGTCTGTCCATGTTTTACCGTCCTTTCCTATTCGCCCCGTATCCATGCTTTTACTTCTTCGTCATTGTTATCGTACAGATCCGGTGTAATACCAAGATATTTACATGCTTCATACAGCACCGGAACAACATTTTTATGAATGCCAACACAATGATGGATATAAGGTCCTTCCACGATTTTGGCTTCCAGCCTCTTTAGATTTTCAACCTCCACCCATACATAGGTTCCTTTGGTATAGGGACCCTCGATTCCTTTTGCATTGCCAAGAAGCAGGCTGTAATCTCCATTATCCCCATCAAAACGGCAGAGCGTCATTTCACCCAGTTTTGCCTGAGCTTCCACGGCTCCCGGATGACTAAAAGCAAGTGGATACCCGATAGAAGGCTTACAGGCTGCGCAGGACAGGGGCCATGGACCACAGTGCTGCAGCAATTCTCCATTCTCATTATCAGGATGCCGCACAGTCCAGTCAGCGAAAAATGTCCTGGTTTCACCAAGCCCTGCCGCCTCACACATAATTGCTGTAATTGCACCATGAATATCCGTCTCACATACAACCGGAAGCCCCTCTTCGTTTAACAGACTGTTTGCTGCACAGGGCATAATTCCAATTTCATCCTGGAGTGCATTCCAGCACTGTAAAGCAATTGCGTTGCACCCGTAGCGTTCTGCCAGAGTTCTCATAGATGCCTTCAGGGCTGCCACCGTCTTTAAATCTTCATCTTTTATGACCACATTAAAGTTTTTCTTACAATAATCCACTATCTCCTGAATCCTGTTTTCATCCTCTTTTACCCGTTTCATTTCTCCGATAAGCTCCGGCATGGGGATTGGTGCCAGCTGTATATTGTATTTCTCAAGCAGTTCGCCTTCATTGCACATTGTAGACCAGAAATCAAAAGGTCTTGGTCCGATCTGAAGAATGCGGGTATTTTTAAATGCCTTTACCACGCTGCATACTGCCAGAAAATTAGTAACTCCTCTGTAAAATGCTTCATCCTCCAGCCGGCAGTTACATAAATATGTAAAAGGAATCTTAAATCTCCGAAGAACCTTTCCGGTTGCAAATAACCCGCACTGACTATCCCGAAGGCGGATTCCATTTTCATCTGGTCTTTCATCTCTTGGTCCCCACAGCAGAACCGGTACGCCGCATTCTCTGCATAATCTGGCCACTTCATATTCTGTTCCAAAATTCCCGTGGGGGATAAACAGACCATCAATCTTTTCAGTCCTGAATTTCTCTGCTATCTTTATTCTGTCATCTTCCTTATGCAGCAATCCATCCTCTGAAATATCCGTGATATCAACAAAAGTAACTCCCATTTCCTCCAGTTTCTTTCTGGTTAAATCCGCATACTTTACTGCGTCCGGCGCAGAGAATATGCTCCTTCTGGTGGGCGCGAATCCCAATACTATATTTGTCATATACATGTCTCCTTTTTTAACTGTTACCCATATTATTTACTGGAGCAAACTTAATTACAATTAATAATTAAGTAAAATATAGTATTTTATTGACTTAATCTACTTAATCTGTTAAGTTGATAAAAAAGAGTTTATCTGTATGAAAGGAGCCCATCCTGATGTCCATAACAGCAAAGGAGCTTGCTAAACTACTTAATCTTTCAGAGGCTGCAGTCTCCATGGCTCTTAATCATAAGCCAGGTGTCAGCACCCAGACGAGGAAGAAGGTCATAGAGGCTGCCAAAGAACATGATTATGACTTTTCAAGAATAAAAGAAACCACCGTGAATACCAGCCCCCACGGCATGATACAATTTATCATATATAAGAAAAACGGTGCCGTTGTTTCAGATACCCCTTTCTTTTCCCAATTATCAGAAGGAATTGATGCCGGCTGTAAAGAGGCCTGTTATTACCTGAATATTTCTTATCTTTATGAAGAAGATGATATTTCTTCCAAAGTCTCAGAGATGGTACGTCTGGGCTGCCGGGGCATTCTGCTTCTGGGAACAGAGATGGCGGAAGAAGATTTCAAACCATTTTTAAATCTCCCTGTTCCTGTCGTAGTCGTAGATACCTGTTTTGAAAACCGGAGCACAGACTGTGTCATAATTGATAATGTACAGGGTGCTTTTTTTGCAGCAAACTATCTGATCAGAAAGAGAAAAAAACAACCGGGATATTTAAAATCCTCTTATCCCATTAAGAATTTTGAGCAAAGATCTGACGGCTTCTACCAGGCAGTCAGAATGAACGGTATGTCCGTTTCCAATTCAAAGGTTTACAAATTATCTCCGTCAATGGATGGTGCATATGCTGACATGACGGCTATTTTAAAACAGGGAGAAACTCCGTCAGACTGTTACTTTGCAGACAATGACCTTATTGCAGCCGGCGCCATTAAAGCATTAAAGGAAAACGGATACCGGGTTCCACAGGATGTCGCCGTGATAGGTTTTGATAATATGCCCTTGTGTACCTTCCTGGACCCACCCCTCACAACCATTCACGTACCCAAGCAATATATGGGAATGATGGCAGCAAAGCGTATGGCTGAGCTTATTCAGACCAAATCCTCTTACCCTGTAAAAATCGAGATCAGTACCACTCTGGTCCTTAGAAAATCTACTTAATACTCTATGAAAAAAAGGACAACAAAAAAAAGAACAGATTTGAACTCAATCCAAATCTGCTCTCTTTTTCATTGTCCTGTCAAAAGAAAGTGTTACTATTCTTATGTCAGTTTATATTTATTTACCGTAGTAAGCCTTTAAATACATTTCCTTAATTTCGCTGAACAGTGGATATCTTGGGTTTGCACCGGTACACTGATCATCAAATGCATTCTCAACCATCTCATCCAGTGTGTCTAAGAAGTACTTCTCATCAACGCCGTAATCTTTAATCGTTGCCTTAATGCCTACTGCCTTCTTTAATTCCTCAACCTTGGCAATGAATTTCTTCAATACTTCTGCATCATCCTTGCCTTCAACTCCACAGAAGCGTGCACATTCTGCATATCTTGCAAGAGTATGGGGATACTGATACTGCGGGAAGGTTCCCATCTTTGCCGGAACTTCTGAAGCATTAAACTCCATAACCAGAGTGATTAACAATGCATTTGCCACACCGTGAGGAATATGGTGGTAAGCTCCCAATTTATGAGCCATAGAATGGCAAACTCCTAAGAATGCATTGTTAAATGCCATACCAGCCATACAGGAAGCATCTGCCATCTTGCATCTGGCTTCTACATTGGTTCCGTCGTTATAAGCAGTTGGCAGATATTCAAATACATTTTTCATAGACTTCAGTGCAAGGCCGTCAGTATAATCAGACGCCATCACAGAAGCGTAAGCTTCCAGTCCGTGAGTCAGAACATCAATACCAGAAGCACTGGTCAGACCCTTTGGCTGGCTCATCATATTGTCCGCATCAACAATGGACATATTTGGCATTAACTGATAATCTGCAAGAGGATATTTTACTCCTGTATTCTGATCTGTGATAACAGCGAAAGAAGTTACCTCAGAACCTGTACCGGAAGAAGTTGGGATTGCTACAAAATATGCTTTCTCGCCCATCTTCGGGAATGTGTAAACTCTCTTACGGATATCCATAAAACGCATCGCCATATCCTGGAAGTCAACTTCCGGGTGCTCGTACATTACCCACATGATTTTCGCAGCATCCATGGCCGAACCACCGCCCAGTGCGATGATTGTATCAGGCTGGAATGCCTTCATAGCAGCTGCACCGGCCTCTGCATTTGCAAGAGTCGGGTCTGGCTGAACATCTGAGAACACCGTATATACAATGCCCATTTCATTCAGCTTATCGGTAATTGCCTTGGTATAGCCATTCATATAAAGGAAAGAGTCTGTTACTACAAATGCTCTCTTTTTGTTATAAACATCCTTTAACTCACTAAGCGCAACCGGCATACATCCCTTTTTGAAATAAACTTTCTCTGGATTTCTGAACCACAGCATGTTCTCTCTCCTCTCAGCAACGGTTTTAATATTCAGCAAATGCTTAACGCCGACATTTTCAGATACAGAGTTTCCTCCCCAGGAACCGCAGCCCAGAGTCAGGGATGGCTGTAACTTAAAGTTATAAATATCGCCGATACCGCCATGAGAAGATGGAGTATTAACCAGAATACGGCAGGTCTTCATTGCAGCTGCATGTTTTGCCATCTTTTCCGTTTCATTTACATTCACATACAGAGAAGCAGTATGTCCATAACCGCCGTCTGCAACCAGCTGTTCTGCCTTTTCAATGGCCTCGTCAAAGGTCTTAGCTTTATACATTGCCAGAACCGGAGACAGTTTCTCATGTGCAAATTCTTCCTCAAGATGTACGCTTTCTACTTCACCGATTAAAATCTTTGTTGATTCCGGAACTTCAACTCCGGCAAGCTTTGCAATGGTATGAGCCTTCTGACCAACAATCTTGGCATTTAAAGCACCATTGATAATAATGGTTTTACGTACTTTATCAATTTCATCGCCCTTTAAGAAGTAGCAGCCTCTTGCTGCAAATTCTTTCTTAACTGCGTCATAAACCTTTTCAAGAACAGTAACAGACTGCTCAGACGCACAAATCATACCGTTATCAAATGTTTTGGAATGAATGATGGAGTTAACTGCCATCTTAATATCTGCCGTATCATCAATGATAACCGGAGTATTGCCTGCGCCAACGCCCAGAGCCGGCTTACCGGAAGAATAAGCAGCCTTTACCATTCCAGGACCGCCTGTTGCCAGAATGATATCTGCACTTCTCATAACCTCGTTGGTCAGTTCCAGTGAAGGTACATCAATCCAGCCGATAATTCCTTCTGGTGCACCTGCCTTGACAGCCGCATCAAGAACTACCTTTGCAGCTGCAATCGTACAGTTTTTCGCCCTTGGGTGTGGGGAAATGATAATTGCATTTCTTGTCTTTAAGCTGATCAGTGTTTTGAAGATGGCAGTTGAAGTTGGGTTTGTGGTAGGAATAACAGCAGCTACCAGACCGATTGGCTCTGCAATTTTCTTAATTCCAAAAGCCTTATCTTCTTCTATAACACCGCAGGTTTTCGTATCTTTATAAGAATTATAGATATATTCAGCTGCATAATTGTTTTTAATTACTTTATCCTCTGCAACGCCCATCCCTGTTTCTTCAACAGCCATCTTTGCAAGAGGGATTCTTAATTTATTTGCAGCGCTGGCTGCCTCATAAAAGATTTTATCAACCTGCTCCTGAGTGAAGGTTGCGAATACTCTCTGAGCTTCTCTCATTGCCTCCATTTTTGCGATCAGGGTATCTACACTATCAATTATCTGGGGAACCTTAACCAGTTCTTCTTTTTTTGCCATCTTGATTTTCCTCCATTTTATAAGTATCAATCCCATTGGTTTCTTGATCGATATTTTTTTAACGATCTTTACGATTTTATTATATTCTATCGTTATTTTTTTGTCAATGTGATAACTCACAAAAATATACAGCGTTCGATATTTTTTTTATGTATTATTTATAAATATTTTTTTACTTATATAAGAAACGTTCTGAACCTACTAATTCTTATAAAATAAGGGGATTTATGGGTTTATAATGATATAGAATATTCAATAATCCCTTACATCATATATTTTCGTCATTTTTAATCGAAATATTTTTATGAAATGCCCAGCTCCTATGCGGCTTTTATGAACACATTTAAGAACTTGGCTTTTACCTATAATTATGGTATAGTTAGCCTTAATACCTGCTTCTAAAAGTCCGGCAGGCCAGATCATATAACACGATTTAAGGGGACATTATGAAAATAACCATTGGAATTGATCTTGGAGGAAGTACAACAAAGATTGTAGGTTTTCAGGATCATAAATTGAAAATACCCACATTTGTGAAAGCGGATAATCCCATTGCTTCCTTATTCGGAGCTCTGGGCAAGTTTATCTATGATAATAACATCCAGTTGAATGAAATAGAAAAAATCATGATAACGGGGGTAGGGAGTGCTTACGTGGAACAGCCTCTTTATGGAATCCCAACCTATAAGGTGAATGAATTTACCTGTAACGGATTAGGCGGTCAATATTTTACCGGATTAAAAGATTTAATTGTGGTTAGTATGGGAACCGGTACTTCCCTGGTTCAGGTGAATGGTGACTCTATCGTTCATACGGGAGGTATTGGTATCGGAGGAGGAACCATCCTGGGTCTATCCAGCCTGCTGTTAAAAACTCAGGATATCTCCCATATTATGGACCTGGCCAGCAGAGGTAATTTAAGCAACATTGATTTACAGATTCAAGATATATCAAGAACCCCTCTTCCCGGGCTGCCCTTAACTGCAACAGCATCAAACTTTGGAAAAGTGAGAGGTTTTGTAACAGATGAGGATATTGCAATCGGAATTATTCATATGGTACTCCAGGTAATCGGAAAGTCCGCCATTCTATCCTCATTAAACAGCAATATTAATGATTTTGTTATGACAGGAAACCTTTCTAAATTTCCTCAATGCAGGGAGATCTTCCAATCCCTGGAGACCATGTTTGATGTGCACTTTATTATTCCTGAACAGGCTGAATACGGAACTGCCATCGGTGCAGCTCTTACAGAAGAGCATCACCTGGAAATGACTGAAATCCGTTAATCAGAATATAATTTCTCTTTTTTCACTGGTAAGTGAATGGATTACAGCTTTGGCATTTTGTAAATAAAATACTTTCATTAAGTTATCGTCAACCGAATACATTCCGCTCAAAGCTGGTCCATATTCTTCGATCATTATCTATAAAATTATATTAAAAAACACGGTAAAAACCGTGTTTTTAAGAATGATATCCCAACGCCCGTTCCAGAGCCTCTTTTTCTTCGCTTCCCAAAAGTACTTCTGTCTCTCCTCTTTCTACTTCTTTAATGTAGACATAACACCCTTCTCTGCTGTGAACAGAATTCAGCACAAAGCCACTGTTAGTATAATCAAGCAATGCCATAGTAAAGCTTAAATTACCGCCCATTCCTTTAAATGCGTTATATTTTACAAGTCCAAACTTCTGAAATGCACTTCTATAGTTTTTGTTTGTATTTCGAAGGGAATCTTTATTGGCACGATCCTCTGATTTTAACTGGGCAATATCCTCCATTTGTTCCATAATAATGCCCTCAAGTGTTTCTGCGTCCTTGCCCCTCATAAAAAAATCATATCTGCGATATAGTTTTCTAATCTGAATGATACATATAATTACAACGATCAGTAATATTAATGTAAGCACGGATAATCCTATGATTAAAAAAGCAGGATCAACCGGCAACTGATTCAATATACTGTTATCCATTCTTTCGTCCTCACTTCCATGATGTTATCTTATGGATTCTAATAACTCTACTATTCTTTCCAATTCTGCCTCAGAATAGTACTCGATTTCAACTCTTCCTTTATTTTTATCTTTGCGGTTGATGCTGACCTTCGTACCCATGGCAGTTTTCATTCGATCTTCCAGTTCCCTGAAAATCAGTGTAATGCTTTCATCTTCTTCTCTGATTTCCTTTGGTTCTTTCTTTTTTGATAAGGATTTTACGAGCTTTTCTACTTCCCGGACGCTTAAATTCTCAGCTACAATCTTCCCAGCAAGCTGATACTGTAAATCCTGATCCTCTACTGCTAATAATGCTCTGGCGTGTCCGCTGCTAATTTGATCCTGAATGAGCATATCCTGAATACGTTCGTCCAGCTTTAATAATCGCATACTATTAGTTATGGTAACCCGATTCTTTGCTACCCTGGCTGCGATTTCTTCCTGCTTTAATCCAAACTCCTGCATCAAAATAGAATAAGCTCTGGCTTCTTCTATAGGATTTAAATCTTCTCTTTGTACGTTTTCAATCAGAGCAATTTCCATAGACTGCTGTTTTGTATATTCCCGTATTACTACCGGTACTTCTTTTAATCCAGCCAGCTTAGCCGCCCGCCATCTCCGTTCCCCGGCGATTATTTCATAATAATCGCCCTTTTTTTGAACCAGAAGAGGCTGCAGAACGCCATACTCCTTCATTGATTCAGCTAATTCAATCAGCGCTTCTTCACGGAATTCTTTTCTCGGCTGATTGTGATTGGGCTCAACCATGGAAATTTTTATAAACATTTCCTTTCCTGTTTCTGAATCCGGTTTTTCTTTATTAGAAGATGCAGCGGTATGATCTGCCTCTTTATGATTTCTTATTTCCTGTTCTTCTGCTACAGATTCCATTACTTCATCTCCAAAAATCGCACCAAGTCCTTTTCCTAAACCTGTTCTCTTTGCCATATCTAGATCTCTTCTCCTCTGCTGATAACTTCTGCCGCCAATAACCGGTAGCTTTCCGCTCCCGCTGATCTGGAATCATATAAATTGATCGGCATTCCATGGCTGGGAGCCTCTGCCAGTCTGACATTTCTGGGTATGATTGTTTTATAAATGTTCTGATTTAGATTGTTCTTTACACTTTCAACAACTTCCAACGAGAGATTTGTTCTCGCATCATACATTGTAAATACCACGCCTTCCATTTCTAATGAAGGATTCAGTTTCTTTTTTACTAAATTCACTGTTTTTAATACCTGACTAAGTCCTTCCAATGCATAATATTCGCATTGAATGGGTACTAGTACAGTATTTGCTGCAGTTAAGGCATTAATTGTCAATAGACTCAATGACGGAGGACAATCTATAATAATAAAATCATAGTTTTTCTTGACTTTTTCAAGATATGACTTAAGGAGTATCTCCTTATTTTCGATTTCCAACAGTTCTATTTCAGCTCCTGCCAGATCCACATTCGATGGCAATAGATCGAGATTTTCCTGAACGTTAGTAATCAAACATTCTTCAATCTCACACTCTCCTACCAGCAGATCATATATGGTACGCTCAATAGCTGACTTATCCATACCCAGTCCGCTTGTTTCGTTCCCCTGTGGATCAAAATCCACAGCTAATACCCGCTGTCCTGACTCTGCAAGACAAGCTGATAGGTTAATTGCAGTAGTCGTTTTACCGACTCCGCCTTTCTGGTTTGCTATCGCAATGATTCTTCCCATTTTTAATTTTCTCCTGTAACAACGTCCGGAAATTGCAGTTCAAACTAGAGTATAACATACTTTATTTTTTTTTCCTATGGTTTCAAGTAAAAAAAGTGCAGAAAATACAAAAAATGTTTCACGTGAAACATTTTACCAAGTTTAAGAATAAATTAATATGTTAGCCGTTGTAAGTCCATATTGATTATATTATAATAGGAAGAGATTATCCGCTATCAGGAGGTAAATAATGAAAACCACGAGTAAATTACTAACTCTGCTCATTCTTTCGGCAAGTACGGCTGCTACCACTGCAGTTATTAATAAATTTGTCAAACTCTCGGCATCCTCTAAAAATATATTAGCAGATGCAAAATCCTTATGTTACAAATGGAGATTCGGAAATATTCATTATACAAAATCCGGCACAGGAAAACCACTTCTTTTAATCCATGATTTAACCGCCTGCTCCAACGGCTATGAATGGAACAGCATGGTTTCCTTATTAAAAGAACAGTATACTGTCTATACCATTGATCTGTTGGGCTGTGGCCGTTCAGAAAAACCAGATCTCACATATACAAACTATCTATATGTACAGATGATATCCGATTTTATTAAATCTGAGATTGGACATAGGACAAATATAATTGCTACAGGCGGCTCTTCTGCATTGGCACTTATGGCATGTAATAATTCTCCAGAGCTGTTCGATCAGATTATGCTGATTAATCCGGAAAGCCTTATGATGTGCAACCAGATTCCCAATAATCATTCCAAAGTATATAAATTTATTCTGGACCTTCCGATTTTGGGAACTCTCCTATATCATATATCAGTGAGTAAGCAATCCATAACTGAAGAATTTACCAGTAATTATTACTTCAATCCTTATTCTGTAAAAAATTCAATTATCGATGCATATTACGAATCAGCCCATTTAGGTGATTCGCCAAAGTCACTTTATGCCAGTGTTAAGTGTAATTATACAAAATGTAATGTGACGAATGCATTAAAGAAAATCAACAATAGTATTTACATTACTGGTGGTCAGGAAATGGATCATATCAATGATATAATTATGGAATATCAAAAATATAATCCAGCCATCGAAAGTTCCTTAGTATCAAAAAGCAAGTATCTTCCACAGCTGGAGAATCCTACCAGCCTACATCAACTAATACAAATGTATTTTTTATAAAAAATGTTTCACGTGAAACAATCCTACAGAGTTATTACTAATCTCTTGGATGTTTCACGTGAAACATTTTATTTTAATGGTTCTTTCGAAGGTAATCCAGCCTTTCTTGGATATTTCTTAGGAATCCCGTTTGTTTTTACGACTTGAATCAATGATCTCTCTGCTTCTGTACCCGGCAATAAAAAGCGTTCTGTTTTTTCGATCTTTCCGCTTAGTAAAAAAACTGCATGCTTTGCTTCTGTTAACTCTTCATCAATCTTACCAGACTTATAAGGAATAAAACAGCCACCTACTT
The DNA here is from genome assembly GCA_023460575.1 of Bacillota bacterium. GTDB lineage: Bacteria > Bacillota > Clostridia > Lachnospirales > Lachnospiraceae > Lacrimispora. The sequence continues at coordinate 6,607 of JAEWPQ010000030.1, read as the reverse complement.
TTACAAATGGCATACAATATTCCGATAGAGTGCTTAAATTTGCAACTGCCCTGGAAACACAAAGATCATATTGCTCTCTGTGCTTCACATCTCTGCCCAAATCTTCTGCTCTTCCATGTATGGCGCAAATACCTTCTAAACCTAATTTTTCTATGATTTCATTTAAAAAATTTATCCTCTTATTTAAAGAATCCATTAAAGTAATATTAAGTTGAGGAAATGCTATTTTTAAAGGTATTCCGGGAAAGCCGGCCCCCGTCCCCACGTCAATTATATTATAAGATTTCGTATCAATATCATTCACTAATTTAATTAGAGACAGGCTGTCAACAAAATGTTTTGATATTACTTCATCCATCTCGGTAATTGCAGTGAGATTCATTACTTTATTCCATTCAACTAATAGTTCAAAATATTTATAAAATTGATCTAATTTATTCTTTTCCAAATTAATAGATAATAAATTCAATTCACTTTGAAACTTCTCATAAAAAGCTTCTGTCATGTTATCTTCCTCACTCCTTCTGATCCATATTTTTATGATACTTCATCTGTTCTAAGTAAACCAGAAGTACAGAGATATCTGCAGGAGAAACACCTGATATTCTGGAAGCCTGACCAATAGACATGGGTTTATATAAATTCAGCTTCTGACTGGCTTCTCTTCTCAATCCTTTTACTTCCCCGTAATCAAATTCCGCCTGCAGCTTTCTATTTTCCAGCTTCTTATATTGTGCCACCTGCTGTTTTTGTCTGCGTATATATCCTTCATACTTAATATTGATATCTACCTGCTCCATCACATCTTCAGGAAGAGGATTTCGTTTACTATCAATATTAGTTAACATAACATAATCAAGTTCAGGTCTTCGCACCAGCTCCGCCAAAGTTGTTCCTGTTTTTAACGGCGTACTCCCATGCTTCTCTAAAAATTCCTGAACCACTCCGGATGCTCCGATATTTGTTGATTCCAAACGCCTGATTTCTAAATCAATAGCCTGCTCTTTTTTTAACAGTTTCTCATACCGTTCCTCACTGACCAGACCAATTTTATGTCCGATTCCCATCAGACGAAGATCTGCATTATCCTGACGGAGTAAAAGCCTGTACTCAGCTCTGGAGGTCATCATCCGATATGGTTCTAAGTTTTCCTTCGTTACCAGATCATCAATCAGGACTCCTATATATGCCTGAGAACGATCTAATACAACTGGTTCTCTTCCCAAAATCTTCATAGCAGCATTAACTCCTGCCATAAATCCCTGAACCGCTGCCTCTTCATAGCCGGAACTTCCGTTAAACTGACCACCGCTGAATAAGCCTCTTACAGCCTTAAATTCCAAAGTCGCATTCAACTGTCTGGAATTGATACAGTCATATTCGATCGCATAAGCATTTCTCACAATTTTAACGTTCTCCAGTCCGGGAACCGTTCTATACATGGCATATTGAACATCCTCTGGAAGAGAACTGGACATTCCTCCCAGATACATCTCATTGGTATAAAGTCCCTCTGGCTCAACAAATACCTGATGACGGTCTTTATCCGGAAACTTTACTACCTTATCCTCAATAGATGGGCAGTATCTTGGTCCTGTGCCCTCAATTGCACCAGAATAAAGAGGTGAACGATCCAGGTTATTTCTGATAATTTCATGAGTGCTGTTGTTCGTATAAGTAAGCCAGCAGGATATCTGCTCCTTTTGTATGGATTCGGGATCTGTTGAAAAGGAGAATGGCACTACTCTCTCATCGCCCAGCTGCTCTTCCATTTTAGAAAAATCAATACTTCTCTTATCTACCCTGGCCGGAGTACCCGTTTTAAAACGCCGCATTTCAATTCCATTGGCTTTTAAGGAGTCTGTTAAGTGATTGGCTGCCTGCAGTCCATTGGGACCTGTATAATTGCTTACATCACCGTAAATGCATCTGGCTCTTAAATAGGTACCAGTTGCAAGTACAGCGGCCTTGCAGTGGTAAACGGCTCCGGAATAAGTCTTCACCCCTGTCAGTATATCATTCTCCGTTATAATTTCCGATACCTCTGCCTGTCTGATTGTCAGATGATCTGTGTTCTCCAGAACCCTTCTCATAGATCTGGAATAGTCCTGTTTATCCGCCTGTGCCCTTAATGAATGAACAGCTGGTCCCTTGGACTGGTTAAGCATTTTTGACTGAATAAAGGTTTTGTCAATGTTTTTTCCCATCTCTCCGCCTAAAGCATCCAGTTCTCTTACCAGGTGACCTTTTGAACTCCCCCCGATATTTGGATTACAGGGCATCAGAGCAATGCTGTCCACACTTACCGTAAACATAATCGTCTCAAGGCCCAGCCTGGCACATGCCAGGGCAGCCTCACAGCCGGCGTGACCAGCGCCGACCACTACAACATCATAAGACTCCTCTAAATACTGCATTTTTATCTCCTCTTTTCTGATCGTTACTTTCCCATACAGAATTTGCTGAATATTTCATTGACCAGATCATCCTCTACTGACTCTCCCAGAATGATTCCAAGCTGTTCGTACGCATCCATTAAATCAATGGAATAGAAATCCTCAGCCATCCCGTCATTTATGCTTTGCTCTACCATACAAAGACTTTTTAAAGCTTCCTCAAGTGCATTTTTCTGTCTGACATTTGTGATATAAACCTGGTCATTAAAATCAATTTCACCCTCATAAAACATCGTCTTAATCTCTTGCTCCAGCTCTTCTATCCCTGAGCGGGTTCTTGCAGAAATTGTTATCACCTTATGACGGGTTCTTTTATTGATCAGATCCGGTGTCACCACCATAGACAAATCTGATTTATTTAAAACAATAACCGCTTTTCTGTCTTCTATAAAGGATAAGATCTCATCATCATTCTCATCAAGCAGGCAGGAACCATCCACGACATAGATGATCAGATCAGCACCTTCTGCCGCCTGTCTGGCCTTTTCAACCCCTATCTTTTCCACTATATCCTCTGTATCGCGGATTCCGGCCGTGTCTATCATATTCAGGCTCAGATCCTCAAGCATAATCTGCTCCTTTAATGTATCACGAGTCGTACCCGCAATATCTGTAACAATAGCACGTTCCTCTCCTACAAGAACATTAAGCAGAGACGATTTTCCTGCATTGGGTTTACCCAATATGACAGTCTCTATCCCTTCGGAAAGTACTCTCCCATTTTCAGAAGAACGAATCAGACGTTTTAACTCTTCTTTTAAAGGTTCCATTGCATGAAGAAGAGATTCCTGATAACCATCCAGAGATATATGCTCCGGATCATCAAGTGCCGATTCAATAAAAGCAATATGATAAATAATAGTATCTCTCAATGCGCGGACACGCTTGGAAACGGCTCCTTCCAGCTGACTGACAGAAGATTTTAAAGCATACTGGTTTTTTGCATTAATCACATCAATGACTGCTTCAGCCTGCGTTAAATCCATCCTTCCGCTTAAAAATGCCCGTTTTGTAAATTCTCCCGGCTCAGCCGGCCTTGCTCCATACTTTAATACTGTCTCCAGTATCTTTTTTGTAACCAGCACACCTCCATGACAGTCAATCTCAACCGTATCCTCCCCGGTATAACTGCCTGGCCCCCTCATAATTAATACCAGAACCTCATCAATCAGTTCTTCTCCATCATAGATAAATCCATAATGAATCGTGTGGGATTTTTTATCAGAAAGCTTTTTAACCCGTTTTCCTTTTCCCTTAAAAACCCTGTCTATAATCTGAAATGACTCCTCGCCGCTGATCCTTACAATTCCGATACCGGAACTGGACATCGCTGTGGCAATAGCCGCTATTGTATTCATCTTCATATTCTGTCACCTGTTTAACGCCAGTCAATATACCGGCGTGAGAAAAGGGTTGAGGGTGCCTTCCGACAGCCCCAACCCCTCATTGTTGTTTGACTATTTATCTCTATCCTGATACCGCTCTTTTTTTATATGTTCCTTTTTCAAGGATATTACCACATGTCTGAATGGTTCTTCCCCATCACTTCTGGTAACAACAAACTTGTCATTCTGAAGTGCGGAATGAATAATTCTTCTCTCATATGGATTCATTGGCTCCAGAGAAACCGGTCTTCTGGTCCGCTTAACTTTATAAGCAATGTTCTTAGCCAGCGTCTCCAAAGTCTCTTTTCTCCGCTCTCTGTAGTTTTCCGTATCCAGTTTCACGCGAATATAATCTTCGCTTTCCTTATTCACAACAAGACTTACCAGATACTGTAGAGAATCCAGAGTCTGTCCTCTTTTTCCAATCAGAATTCCCATATCATCGCCTGACATATTAATGGAAAGTTCACGCTCTCCCTCATCAAATACTGCTTCCATGGAAACACTTATATTCATTGCACCAAATACATCGGAAAGAAAGGTCATTGCCATGTCCTCCAAGGTTTCTTTCTTCCTTGCGCGGATGACAGCAGGCTTTGAACCGATAAATCCCAGAATACCATTACTTCCTTTATCAACAATCTCATACTCCAGTTTATCACTGGTTGTCTCCAGTTGGATTAATGCTTTTGTAATCGCTTCATCAACGGTCTTTGCTGAAACTGTAATCATATCCATAGGTCACCCCTCCTATTTGCTGTGCTTTTCATTGTACTTCGAAACCATACGTGCCTTTGCAGAAATGCTGTTAGGATCAGAACTTGTGTTTTGATAGTAATCAGTAGAAGCCTTTACCTGCTCCTTCGCTTTTTCTATTTTTGCATTCAGTTCTTCTTCTGCCTTCTCATTGGTAGCCTGAAGACTCTTAAGGCTTGCTGTAGCATTCTGAGATACACGCTGAGGTGGAAGACCCTTTTTTGCACGTTTTTTATTCGCCTTATCCAGATTCTTCTTAATCATCTCATCCATATCAATGCGGTTTAAATGACGGTTAATCAAAACCTGCTGAATAATCTGGAACACACTGGATGCGATCCAGTAAATACCGATACCAGATGCAAATGTGAAACAGAAGAATACAGACATTAAAGGCATCACTGTATTCATGCTCTTCATGGACTGAGCCATGGCATTATTCTCATCAGCTCCAGTTTTAGGCTGATTCACAGTCATAAGCTTTGTACTGAACCACTGGCTCGCACCTGCGAAAACAGGTATCAGGAGAGCAAGACTTAAATGGAACCCGCCCCCGGTTGGAAATATAACACTTGCCGGTGTTGATGCCAGATTAATTCCAAGGAAGGAATTCATATGCTCAATCTGTGCGGCATTGGAAGTAATGGTATCCTGGATGGTTGGATAAAGGGTCTTTAAGGCATTCCACTGATCCGGATTAAGCTGGTATAAAAAATCTACCATTCCATTACTGGTATTTAAATCTCCGATTCTTGATAAGGTAATCTTATGATCAGCAGCAAACTGTGTCAGCTGTGAAACATGATCTCCTCCAAGAGAAGTAATTGCAGTCACTACATTAACAAAAACAGCCTTCACACTCTGTACATAAGCAGGAATATGATAAATAACCTGATAAAGAGCAAACAGAATAGGCATCTGGATTACCAGCTGGACACAGCCTCCAGTCATGGATGTTCCGTATTTTTCGTAGACTGCCTGCATCTCCACGTTCTGTTTTCTCATGGATTCCTGGTCAGTTTTTCCTTTATACTTTGCCTGAACGGCGGTAAGTTCCGGCTGCATAACGCTCATCAGCTTGGATGATTTCTGCTGTTTTAACGTCAGCGGGAACATTAGTAGCTTTGTTACGAGAGTAAATAAAATGATACATAAACCAATATTCTGGATTCCAACTGCAGAGGTCATCTGGAAAAGCAAATCCATGATCACACCCAGAACAGTTGCAAATGGTCCCAGAACGCCTCCTACCTTAGTGAGTACTAAGAATTCCAATGAACTACCTCCTCATCATTTACGGAACTGGATCATAACCGCCTTTTGCAAAAGGATTACAGCGAATGATTCTTTTGCAAGCCAAAAACGTACCTTTAAACACACCATACTTTTGAAGTGCCTCAATGGCGTATTGAGAACACGTAGGTGTGTAAATACAGTGAGTTCTTATCTTCAGAGGAGACAGATACTTCTGATATCCTCTGATCATCAAAATCATGATTTTTTTTACCATAAGATCACTTCGATTCTTTTTTTAAAATGTTATGAAGTCCGCACAAGTGCAGATATGCACTTTCGATTGTCTTGTATCTTTCTTCTTTTGCCGATGTTCTCACAACGACTACGATGTCCAATCCTGTCTCAACCATTCCTTCATGAAGCCTGAAGCTTTCTCTGATTAATCTGGTTATATGATGCCTGACAACACTGTTTCCTACCTTCTTGCTTACCGAAATACCGATTCTTGTATCCGGCCTGTCCGTCTTTAAAACATACATGACAAGAAGTCTGTTAGCCAGGGATTTTCCACTCTGATAAACTTCTTTGAAATCCCTGTTTTTTTTAATCGAATTAAAATGTTTCATTCAACTCTTTCCTTTTCCGTTTTTCTGGAATTTGAGAAAAGAAAAGGCCACAATTACTTGCGGCCTGGTCCATTAAGCTGATAATTTTGCTCTTCCTTTTGCTCTTCTGGCAGCTAAAACTTTTCTTCCGCCGGGAGTGCTCATTCTG
>JAEWPQ010000029.1 GCA_023460575.1 Bacillota bacterium | reverse complement strand
CCCTGTCATGCGGTTACAGGGGCGGGTTTTTTGTAGGAGTCATGATCCCTCACGGGTCAATGAAGGATAATCTCAGAGGGTTAGTCTGATGTATAGAATATTCACATGTAGTTAGTTATTGCTAACTGTGTTTATAATATCACAGCAGTTAAAAAAAATCAAGAACATTTACCGATATCATTTCTCATTAATCCCTTATTGATATCCGGCCATTAAAACGTTATAATGAAGCCAGCCTTACGCAGGGAGGTAATATCTTGATTGACACAGCAGGTTTTATAATGGCAGGCGGACAGATGATTGCCAGCGAACGCATTCAGGGCGTGAACGACAATATGGCCAAATCCCATTATCACGAATACTTTGAATTATATTATCTGGAATACGGAACGCGCTACCATATGGTGAACGATAATATTTATTCCTTAAACTCAGGAGAATTCATTATCTTTCCTCCCTATTCCATGCACCATTCCTATGGAGATAATGACGTGCCCTTTAAACGGGTTCTGGTTTATTTTTCCCCGGAATCAGTCATTGTACCGGAAGTTCTCTACACACTCAGCCAGTCAGCCGGAGTTTACCGTTTTGATACAAAAGCCAGCCAGTCCGTTCATCTTCTTATTAATGAAATTCTAAAAGAACAGGGAGAAGGAGCAGGGTTTCATTCTGATGCCATGAAGATGCTTTTAAATCTGCTTTTAATTAAGATTGCCAGAAGAGCGGATGAAAAAGCAGCCCCGGAAAACCGGAGCCGCATTACAGAAATTCTTCACTACCTTCACAGCCATTCTTCGGAGAACATCACCCTGGAGGACCTTGCTTCCCGCTTTTATTTAAGCACTTATTACTTATGCAGGGAATTTAAGCGTTACACCAACAGCACGATTATTCAATATATCAATAACATACGAATTATCCATGCTCAAAGGCTTTTCATGGAGACAAACCGGACAATTACGGATATCAGCAAAGAAGTGGGATTTTCAAATGTAACCCATTTTAACCGTGTATTTAAGTCCATTATCGGCATGTCGCCCTCCAAAAGCCGCAGACAGTATGCAGAGCAAAGATCTCAGCGTACCTCTTCCCAGAATCTGACGGCATCTGACAGCCAGCCATCAAGCCCCGTCCCATTTCCCAGTCCAAAGCTGTGACCGCCGTTTTCCATAAACCGCACTCTGCAAGGAACTTCTAAGCGGATCAGCTGTTCTTGCATTAAGCGGCTGGCCTGTATATTAACCACAGGATCATCCTTGCTGTGAACCAGATAGCAGGGAGGATAATCCTGATCCATGTGGTATTCCACACTGTACTCCCTCAAAGATTCATCTGTAAAATCTTCTCCTCCAATCCGTTCTAAATACTTCACGGCAGCTGCCCGTTCTGTTTCAGAAGCCTTCTCCATATCCTTTAAAAACTGAACCGTTGAGATGCTTGGATAACCCAGAAACAGCGCGGCCGGTTTATAAAGCCCATAAGCCTCATATCCTTTCTCTTTCGTACCCCATACAGCCGCCAGATGACCTCCCGCAGAGAATCCTGTCACTGCATACCCTTCCATTCTGATCTGAAATTCATTCTTATGAGCATCTAAAAACTTCAGTGCAGCCGCAATATCATTCAGAGGTTTGGGGAGAAGTTTCTTTTGGCCTGTTCTGTATATTAAGATAAATGCAGAATACCCCATTCTATTTAACTGTTCGGCAATAGGATACCCCTCTACCAGAACCCATTCTCTTGCATACCCCCCTCCCGGGCACACAAGAACAAAGGGTTTATCCGGGTCCCCAGGCATATGAATCAGCTTTACCTGCTCCTTATCCGGTTCCTCTTCCCATTCTTCTTCTGGATAAACATCATAGATTATCTGGCTTTTCTCTTCCAACACCTCATAAATACGTTTAATTGCAGGCAGTATTCCGCACCGCTCATTTCCATAATCACTAATTTTTCTTTTCCACACATCTTCGGTCATATTTGTGAAAAAATACTCAGAAAACTGTTCAAGTTCTTTTTTCGAACAAAGCTCTCCAATGGTCATATCAACGGAAACAGACTCAAACATCATACCTTCTCCTCTCTTATGCCTCATGATCCAGAACAATATTCTGGATCCATACCCCTTTCTTTACCAAAACAAAACCGATGATGCATTTAATAATCTCTACCATCTGGCACATAAAATATAGCGGTACAATGGGAATCTGCGTGTACCTGCTAAGCAGATACGCAGCCGGAATACTTGCCACCCACATGAACACACTGTCAAAGAAAAATGTTATAACCGTCTTTCCTCCGGAACGCAGTGTAAAATAAGAAACATTCATAAATGCATTCATTGGCATGAGAAAAGCCAGAACCCGGATTAACTGAACCGCTAAGTTCTTCACCTCATCGGTTGTATTGTAAATCATCGGGAAAAGAGGTGCCACAATTGCCAGTATTGTACCCATAACAGCGCAGGATGCGACGGAAAATACGATTAGTTTCGTATCCGTATCCCTGGCTTCCTCCATCTTTCCCGCACCCAGGAGCTGACCTACAATAATGGAAACAGAAACTCCAAGTGCTATATAAACTACATTAAACACATTGCCAATGGTATTGGAAATATTTAATCCAGCCACAGCAGTCAGTCCCCTGATGGAATAGCATTGCATTAACATTGCCATTCCGCTTGCCCACAAAGCTTCGTTTACAATCAAAGGCGTACCCTTCACAAAGATTTTACCGATCAGGCCCGCTGGTATATGCATGCTCTTATATGCACCCTCGATAAATGGAAAGCGTTTCTTATGCTTATGGGTCCAGACTATTACAATTACAGTCTCAATATACCTTGCCGCAACAGTGGCAATTCCAGCGCCCACCACGCCAAGAGCCGGTACTCCGAATTTACCAAAGATCAGAATATAGTTAAGAACAAGATTAACCAGCACAGCAACAATTCCTGCCTTCATGGGAATCACCGTTTCCCCGCATTCACGAAGAGTGCTGGTATACGCCTGCTCAATACCAAAGGGCAAAAGTCCCAGCATCATAACCAGCATGTATTTACGACCATTGATCAGAGCAACCGAAAGATCACCGCCATTTTCTTCTCCATGAAGATACATGTAAATTAATTCTTCTCCGTAAAAATAAAATATGATTGCAGCCACAACAGACAGAAGAAGGCAGCATAAAAACTTAAACCGGAAAGTATGCCTCACTCCGTCATGTTTACCACTGCCATAAAACTGAGCGCCAAAGATTCCCGCACCGGAAACAATACCAAAGATACTAACATTGAAGACAAATATCAGCTGATTTACAATAGCAACCCCGGACATCTGCCCGGTCCCCACGATTCCCACCATAATATTGTCAAGCAGACTGACGAAATTGGTAATTCCATTTTGTATCATAATGGGAATTGCAATGGCCAGTACCATTTTATAAAATGCTTTGTTTCCAATAAATTTTTTCATACTTTTTCCAGTAAAAGCGTACTTTTTCTGTACTACCTCCGTTTTTGCCATATTTCATCCCTGCACTTTTGAAAAGCAGGTTTCCTCGATTATAATAAATATAACCTGCAAAGGCAATCAAAACTTCTCCATAATTCAAAGATGAGAAAAAACAGAAGCCGGGGGAAGGCATATTCCCCCGGCTTCTGTTTCATCCACGTTTTATTACTTTTCCTTTGCCTTCGCAAACAAACTCTGAAGAATGATAAAGAATGCAAGCAGAGCTGCAATCGTAATCTTGGTCCACCAGGAAGACAGTGTTCCCTGGAATGTAATAAAGGTTTCGATGGTTCCCTTAATCAGAACTCCAAACAGGCTGCCGAACACATTGCCCACACCGCCTGTAAGCAGGGTTCCTCCAATAACCGCCGATGCGATGGCTTCCATTTCAAAGCCCTTTGCCTGCTCGACAAAGCCTGCGCAGGTATTTAATGCGAATAAGAAGCCTCCAAGAGCACACAGGAAACCATTGATTACATAGACAAGCAGTTTAGTCCGCCTGACATTTAATCCCATCATCAGCGCTGACTGCTCATTCCCACCAACTGCATAAATGGTTCTTCCAAACTTCGTAAACTTTAAAAGTACAAATATGCCGATCAGAACAACCAGGGCAATGATTACACTGGGATAGATAAACGGATAATTAACCACACCCTTTTTGTTTACGGTACCGCCTAAAAAGGTTAAGTTGATTTTACTCTTCGCCCATTTTAAAAACATTTCATTTTTAATGCTGATCATTTCCTGACTGATAATGGCTGTCATGCCTCTGGCAAAGAACATTCCGGCCAGGGTGACTATAAAAGGCTGAAGCTTTAGATATGCAATTAAAAATCCCTGTGCCAGACCAAACACAATTCCCATAATCAGAACAATGAAAAGAGCAGGAACCGCCCCCATTCCCTTAATCTCCATCATCCACGCCAGCATCATACAGGTCAGTGCAACAATGGATCCAACAGAGATATCAATTCCTCCGGTTATCATAACCATGGTCATTCCCGCTGCAATCACGATCAGACCGGCATTGGAGATAAACAGATTTAAAAATACCTGTGGTTTGGCAAACCCTTTGCTTTGAAATATAATCAGACCGGCTGCATACATCACCAAAAAGAGAACGATGGTGATAATCAGTAAAAATACTTTTCCATCAATTTTTTCCCTCTTCTTCATTATGCCACCTTCTTTCCTGACTTAACATTCATCTGCAGTTTACTGGCCATGCGCTTTAACTCGGTTGACTGCAATGCTACAATCACAACAACAACAGCCGCTTTATATACCGGAATCTGATCCGGTGAAACGCCCATGGCATAAAGGGTAGTGCTCAGTGCCTGAATGGTATACGCCCCAATCACGCTTCCTAAAAGTGAAAACTTTCCGCCTGCCAGACTGTTTCCGCCCAGAGCCACTGCAAGAATGGCATCCAGTTCCAGATTCAGTCCGATATTATTGGCATCAGCAGAATAGATTCTGGAAGAAGCCACCAGCCCGGAGATACCGGCACAGAGACCGCAGAAAACATAGGAGAGGAAAATAATCATAGCGGATTTGATTCCCATAAGCTTTGAAGCTTTGGCATTGATTCCCACAGTCTGAATATAAAGCCCCAGTGTCGTTTTCTTTAATAGAACATAGGTGAGCAGCACCACAAAGAGCGCCACAAATACCGGTGTTGGTATTGGAATTCCGGGGATGCTGGAACCCAGCATTTTATAGGATTCCACACGGATATAGGTGATCTGTCCCTTTGTAATCAGCTGTGCAATTCCCCTGCCTGCCGTAAATAAAATCAGAGTCGCCACCATGGGCTGAATCTTAAGCTTCGCCACAAGGAAACCATTAAAGCATCCACAGAGAATTCCTGCGAGGATTGCAGCCAGTACACCCAGAATATAAGGATTCACAAATTCGTTCACTGACTGCTGGCCCCCTGAAAGAATGAAGCAGCACACCGCTCCTGCCACAGACATGACGGCTCCCACTGAAATGTCTGTACCGCCGGAGGCAGCAACTACCAGTGTCATTCCCACAGCTAAAATAACCAGATCGCTGGCGCGGTTTATTACATCAATGATATATCCGTAGAGAACGCCGTTTTTAATCGTTACCTCAAAAAACCCCGGAGTTTTAATTAAGTTGGAAAACAGAACAAGTACCAGACAGAAGAGGGGCAGAAACAAGCGGTATCCTGTCAGTCTTTTTATAAATGCCTTTCCCTTATTCATCTGTTCCACCTCCTGCAATTGCCTTCATGATATGGTTCTGATCAAGTTCATCCTCCTTAAGTTCAGAAACCTTCTCCCGGTCTCTTAAAACAGCCATCCGGCTGCAGGTACGGATCATCTCCTCAATTTCCGATGAGATAAACATAACAGTAACGCCCTCTTTTGCCAGCTGGACCACCAGTTTCTGAATCTCAGTTTTAGTACCAACATCAATTCCCCTGGTCGGTTCATCAAGAATCAGGAAATCAGGATCCGTAAGAAGCCATCTACCCAGAATTACCTTCTGCTGGTTTCCTCCGCTTAAGCTTCTTATGGGAGTATCCAGGCTGGCCGTCTTGATCTGCAGCAGCTTCACATACTTGTTTGCCAGCTCCTCCTGTTCCCTGCTTCCAATGGGATGGAACATGCCTCTCTTGGCCTGGAGAGCCAGAATCAAATTCTCCCTTACAGATAAATCAGCAACAATTCCTTCCTCTTTCCGATTCTCCGGAAGATATGCCATACCGGCCATCATGGCATCGAGAGGTGTACGGACCACCACTGTTTTACCATTCACTTTCAGTTCCCCGCTGTCCGGTTTTTCCGCTCCGTAAAGGCTTCTTGCAAGCTCTGAACGTCCTGAACCCAAAAGCCCGGTAAGCCCGATCACTTCTCCCTTGTGGATCTGTAAATCATATGGTTTAATGGTTCCCTGCCTGCCGATTCCCCTGGCATCAATCACTGCTTCACCGGATTTTTCAACACTGCTGGACTCTTTATTGATGGCTGCCAGATCATCAAAATCTTTCCCCATCATCTTTGCTACCAGCTGGACTCTGGGAAGCTTTTCCGTTTCATATTCGCCTACCAGTCCGCCGTTTCTAAGTACCGTTATCTTATCACATACCTCATATACCTGCTCCAGAAAATGGGTTACAAATATGATACCCACACCATCTGCCTTCAGACGCCTCATTAACCCAAACAGCTTTTCAACCTCATTGTCATCTAAGGATGACGTGGGTTCATCAAGAATCAGAACTTTTGCTGACATATCAACAGCTCTTGCTATGGCAATCATCTGCTGAAGCGCAATGGAATAATTCTCCAGAGCCTTAGTCACATCAATGCTCATATCCAGTCTGGAGAGTAGCTCTGATGCCTTCCGGTTCATGGTCTTCCAGTCAATCAGTCCGGCTCTCTTTGGTTCCCTTCCAATAAACAGGTTCTCCGCTACCGATAAATTCGGACAGAGGTTTACTTCCTGATACACGGTACTGATCCCATGCTCCTGGGCTTCCTGAGGAGAATGGTTGATAATCGCCCGGTTCCCTCCTTCAATTCGTATCTCACCTGATTCAAATTCCTCTACCCCGGTCAAAACTTTTATGAGAGTTGATTTGCCTGCTCCGTTTTCTCCCATGAGAGCATGGATCTCTCCGCTTCTTAAGGTAAAATCCACATGGTCTAAGGCACGCACCCCGGGAAATGTTTTTGATATGTTTTTCATGCTAAGTACTATCTCATTGGGCATAAGTTCCCTCCTTTTTCTCCGTTTTTTCTGCTTTTCACTGCACGTCAGGAGATTAAAACAGGTGCCTGGAGGAGGACTGTCCCCGTCCTCCATTCCCTGCACCTGTTTTTCTGGCTGTCATTCTGCTTTCAGCGCCTTAGTCCCAACCAATTAATACTGTCTCTTTGGTTTTTCAGCTTCGGCTGTATCTGCCGGGAATACGCCTTCCTTTACATATGCAATCTTATCAACTTTTTCGCCCTTCTCCAGCTTCTGAATGATCTCAGCTACACGAGGACCGTGAAGAGGATTACACTCTACGGAAACGT
>JAEWPQ010000028.1 GCA_023460575.1 Bacillota bacterium | reverse complement strand
TTTTCCAACTGCACAATTCATGCGGTACTCAGCACCCCCAAGCATCAGAAATACCTGGCGCTTCCAGATTTAACCAGCCTGTTGCTGCTTCAGCAGAATCACTATTCCAATAAAGGTGAGCTTGTTTTATATTCAGAAAGTTATTTTCTGACAAATGAGCTGGAATTCAGTCTGGTGCGCAGCTCTGTGGATTAATTCCTTTGGAAACTGACGGAAATGAGGATCCTTGCGGGTTTAGCTGTATGGAAATAAGGTATAGGAAGTAAAAACCTCAGAGGGCCTGATCTTATCAGGCTTCTGAGGTTTTATGATAAATATTTTTAATAAAGGTAATGATGGTAAATGCTAAAAATAACATGACATTAGCTAATTACGACTATCTTAAAGACTTTTTCAATATAATCCCTGATATTTGCTAGAGATCCTGGAATAGAATTTCCCCCAATACACCTGCCATCTATTTTTTTCTCAAGAAAAATAATAAAATATTCTATTTTTCCTGACATAAATTATGGAACCAGGCAAGTTGGAAAAACCAATATACTGACCAAATACGGTGAAACACAATTTGATAATACCGTTTACATAAACTAGAAACCAACCTTTGGATGATTGTCCTTATTTTTATAATTAAACGATGTTAAATTCAAAACTGCGACTTAAGTTACAAATCTATTTATTTTTACATCAAAATATCATAATTGCAGATCCATAAGAATCTCATCATAATAGTTACCGTTGATTTTAAAAAAATTCTTATGCCTGCCAATTTCATGAAACCCCATTTTTTTATAAAGACTTAGCGCAGTCAGATTATCTGCTTTAACTCCCAAATGTAAAATCTCAGTCTGCCTGTTATTTTTAGAAAAGTCAATCAATGTCTGCATTAGAAATGTTCCTATGCCTAATCCCCAATATTCCATTTTAACTGAAATAGCCAGATCAGCCTGATGACAAATCCTTACTTTTGGTGAGGTCATAACGCTTCCTACACAAACAATTTCCTGTTCAATCTTGCCTGCAAATAAAGCAGAAGCCTTTGAATCTGCTAAATCTTCAATAAACCTTTCTTCTGCTTCCACTGACATATGGAAATCATTTGCACCAAACAGCAGATGATCACTCTCTCCGCCAACAATATTAAGATATTCAATAATTTTAGGCGCATCAATTTTAGCGGCTTTATCAATTTGTAATATTCTATTATTCCTCAACAGCATCGCATTATTTCTCCTTATCTTGGGTCAATATTAAATAATCTCTTCCCTTTCATGAACAATAGGATTAATATGCAATCCGGGGACAAAATTAATCCGAATTGATATTTCTTAAAAGATCCTGGATCTCCTCTTTAGAAACACCCACATTCTCAACCGCATCAAGCTTTAAAGCGCCCGTTCTATATGCAGGGACTGCCCATACACCGGAATGCTCAAAGGCAAGCTTGTTAGACTCATCCAGCTTGTCCCGGTAAACTTCCTGCTGAAGTGACAGCCGAAAGTCATCAGCATCAACCAGATCCCTGACGTACTCAGAAAGGGCATCCATGTCTTCGATATTTACATGATCCTTCTGGGCCGCCTGATACATGCGATCATGATACTCTGGAATATTAATCCCATTATCTACCGCATAAAAATATCCCTGTATGCACAGATCACTGTGGAGGCCATACCGCTCCGGTCTGGGATGCGATTCACACGGATGCCAGACTACAGCAACATCCGGATAGTCCTGAATCAGCTCCATGAGATATTTATGTGCCCTTAAACAAAACGGACAGATATAATCAAAAAAGACATGTAGCTCACGTTTCAATCTCAATCACCTCTTATCATTATTATACTCGTTTCATCACTTTCTTGCCTGAAAACCACGCAGATACTGCTCTGGCCACGGATATTCAACTCCTAAATCACGAGCCATATGCAGCACCCAGTAAGGATCACGCATAAGTTCCCGGCCCAAAGCAACCAGGTCCGCCCGTTCTCCACCCAGAATTTCCTCCACTTGATGTGCGTTAGTAATAAGACCAACGGTAACCGTAGGCAGCCCAGTTTTCTGTTTCAACCACTGGGCAATTTTAACCTGATAGCCTGGATAGATTTTCGGAGGTGGTGTTGACACAACTCCTCCCGTACTCACGTCCAGCATGTCAATATAGGGCTTCACAAGTTCAATAATTTCGGACATTTCTTCCATATGCATACCATCAGGTTCATAGTCTTCAGCAGATACGCGCAATAAAACCGGTTTCTCATCTGGCCAGACTTCATGTACTGCCTTCAGTATTTCAATTAGTATACGGCAGCGGTTTTCCGTTGATCCACCGTAACCGTCTGTACGATGGTTGGTCAAGGGCGACAGGAATTCGCTGATTAAATAGCCATGGGCACCATGAATTTCAATCGCATCAAAGCCGATTTCAGCCGCCCGGGCAGCAGCACTGCGGAATGCATCGACCGTATCCTGGATATCCTCTTCCGTCATCTCATGGGGCATGGGAAAATCCTGACTAAAAGGAATGGCGCTGGGGGCGTAAATTACCTTTTCCTGCGCTCCACATTTCCGACCCGCATGATTAAGCTGAATCGCCATTTTTGCTCCCTGTTTCTGGCAGGCGGTGACAATTGGCTTAAGTGCCTTGCCTGATCATCATTCCAAAGTCCCAGACAATGGTCAGAAA
>JAEWPQ010000027.1 GCA_023460575.1 Bacillota bacterium | reverse complement strand
AGAAAGTTGCCGATAAATTAACAGGCAGTTGTTTTTGCTGGATTATATTGGGATAAAGGAGAAAAAGTATGGCAGAAACAGAGATTTTATTAGAATCAGGGACGAATGAAATTGAAATAATGGAATTTACCATTTACGGTGAGTTGTATGGAATTAACGTTGCTAAAGTACGTGAGATTATGATGTCAGATAAGGTGAAGCCTATCCCCCATGCCCACTCAGCTGTAGAGGGTATTTTTAAACCAAGAGATCTTCTTCTTACAGTAATCGATCTCCCTTATTACCTGACTGGAAATAAAGGTGAAAAACAAGGCAAGGATCTGTTTATTATCACCAATTTCAACAAACTGCACATTGCTTTCCGGGTTCACAGCGTAGTGGGAATCAGCCGTATTTCATGGAAGAATATCCAGAAGCCGGATGATACCATAAGCCGTGGAGATGAAGGAGTAGCGACTGGAATCGCTCAGTGTGGAACTGATCTTGTCACGATCCTTGACTTTGAAAAAATTGTTGCTGACATTGCCCCTGAGACCGGAATCCAGATAGATGAAATTAATAAGCTTGGAAAGAGGACATCTGTAGCTAATCCAATTCTGATAGCAGAAGATTCTATCCTTTTAACTAAAATGATCGAGGCTGCTCTTAAAAAAGCCGGCTATGAAAATCTTACCTTTAAGAACAATGGTCAGGAAGCCTGGAATTATTTAAGCCAGATAAGAGACGATTCGGATTTAGATGAAAAAGTCAGCCTGATTATTACAGATATTGAGATGCCAGAGATGGATGGACACCGTCTTACAAAGCTGGTAAAAGAAGATAAGAAACTAAAACACATTCCTTTGGTAATATTCTCTTCCATGATTAATCAGGAACTGATGATAAAAGGAAAACAGTTGGGAGCGGATGAACAGCTGAGCAAGCCGGAAATCGCCCATCTGGTCGAAGTAATTGATCATTTACTTCAGAGGAGGAAGACGAATGGATAAGTATGTCACCCGGCAGCCTATAAAGGCATTGAAGGAGGACAGGATTATCGGCTATGAAGTATTGTTTCAGAAGGACTATGATTCGCTTTACAGCAGCTCCGATGTAGCAGCAGCTGACACAATTGCAGGATTCCTGATGCAGAATACAGAAAGCATTTTTCATGATAAGCTTACTTTTGTTACATTTACTCCTTCTTTATTGTTTCGGAATACACCGAAGATTTTTGATAAGGAGAAGATGGTGATTCAGATAGAAGATCACGTCATGATTCACCCATTGTCTCCAACCATCATAAGAAAATACAGAGCAGAGGGGTATGTGTTTGCGATTAATGACTTCCAGTTCTCTCCCAAATATTTCTCCATGCTGGATTATGTTACCTATATAAAGATTGATATCAGAAACAAGCAGGAAGGGAAAGAAC
Organism: Bacillota bacterium; assembly: GCA_023460575.1. Classification (GTDB taxonomy): domain Bacteria; phylum Bacillota; class Clostridia; order Lachnospirales; family Lachnospiraceae; genus Lacrimispora. Next base: position 12,176 of record JAEWPQ010000027.1, on the reverse strand, counting down.
GGATCTCTCTTAAAAATCTCATCAATACGATGAAGGGATTTGATAAGAAGTGCATCGTAACAGGGGTCAGTTCCATGGCTGATTATGATCTTGCAATTGAGGTAGGCGCAGATTATGCAGAAGGCAGCTATGTTGCGGAAGCCATGGCCGGAAAAGTGAACCGCATGGAATTTTTAGAGGGTAACTTCTTCCAGCTGGTAGTCGAAGTATCCAAAGATGAACCGGATATAGAAAAGATTGAAGAAATCATAAGCAGAGATGCCGCATTAAGCTATGCTCTTCTAAAGATCGTTAATTCCGCATACTTTGCTCTTCGCCGCAGGGTTTCCTCCATACGCCAGGCTCTGGTTACCATGGGAATCAGTCAGTTGAAGCAATGGGTATATTTATTAAGCTTCAATAATGATATTGATAATGAAGAATCTCTGGAAGCGATGATGAAGCTGTCATTCCTCAGAGCAAGTTTTGCAATGACGATTTCAGATCATATCGAGAATCTTCCCATTATACGGTCGGAAGTATATATGATGGGTATGTTTTCTACCCTTCAATACATGATCAATGCACCTTTAGAGGAGATCCTTGAAGAAGTACCGGTTGCCCAGGAAATAAAAGATGCTCTTATCCGCAAGGAAGGAATCTGCGGAGAATTGTACGAATTGATTCTCAGCTATGAAAGCGCAGAATGGAAAAAAGTAAAACAGCTTTCCGATAAGCTGAATATACCTTCCGGTCAGCTGGCACAGACTTATATGGATTGTGTAGAGGCTGTTAATGAGATCTGGAACGGTTTAACAAGCAGCAATGCAGAGCAGGAAGCTGAAATACCTGTAAGTAAAAAAACCCGCACTTAATGGTCAATGTCATTAAGTTAAGTTGACAGAATGAGATCTCCATACCAAACAATGGTATGGGGGTCTTTTTTTCTGCTTTTTCAGAGAAAATGCTTGACATGGGAAAAGAAATGTGCGGTCGCTCTCGCTACTGATTGGTTATTAGTAAGATTAGATTATCTTCCTAAAAAAAATAAGAAGGCTGACCCGATTAAGTTCTATGAATTATCTTTTAGGGAATTGAAATATACGATTGGAGTGCTAGATTTTCATTCAAAAAAGGTGATGTGTATCCAGCAGGAAATCTATGCGGAAAGATTTATCATAGCTTCCTTTACAGAGTAGCATGAATTCGAGCAACTGAATAGTCTTTTTGAGGCGGGTTTGTATCCGTCTAATTGTAGTATCTAAAAATACAGAAAAGAGGCTGAAGAAAACAATTCTTCAACCTCTTTTCGAAAGCTCTAGTCCTTGTACCAAGGTTAACTTAATGACATTGACTTAATGGTGTGGGTTTTCTTTTACTGTAAAGCAGGATTTTGTAACCTCTACAATTACATGAGGAGCGAAACGGCTGGAATAAAAATTCAGCAGAGGTGAAGCAGCCGGAGGTTCTACAACCACATATTTGGGAGGAAGTTTTGTCAATGTCAGTGCAATGACATCAGCAATACAGCGCTCACAGGTACAGCCACCAAGCCGCTCCATATAATCCTTTGCAATATTCTCCACTACATGTTCCATAACATTTAAATATTTAAAATTAGGAGTGGCAGGAGCGGAAGGATTTTCAGTGACCGGCAGATCTTTAGGAATCTGTTCATCTGCGTCCGGCAGGTCATCTGAAAGCTGCTCATTAATGTTCGATATATCCGCTGGAATCTGTTCATCTGCGTCCGGTAGATCCGCTGGAATCTGCACATCAGTGTTCGAAAAATCCGTTGATACACCGTCATCAGTATCCAATCCATCTGAATTACTATGTTCATTTCCTATGTTTGTCGAATTGTAAGATGGCTCAGTGAATGACTCTGCGACTGGCAATTCTTCTGTGACTGTTGCTGGTTCCTCATCACTGTCCGGTTCCTCTAAGTCAGATACAGATTCATCTTCATGTTCAACAATTGCATTATCTTCTCCGTCCTGATGGAAGTCCGTCTGGTTCTCTTCCTTTTCATCTTCCTGAAGCTGCTGCCTGATTAATTCGGCTACCGGGTCCTGAACGGAAGAAGAAAGGTCAATAATAGAAATCGGGCTGGGAGACAAGGGTCCCTCCTGCATTTGTATTGAGGCCTGCTGAGCCAATACTGTCAATTCTTTAATTGTTCCCTTTGACTCGGCTGCCTGGCTGGCAGCAAGATTTTCCTTAGCAGCTTCTGATTTCGAAGATTCAGCCTCACCTCCGGCCAGAAGATTCATGACATGAGCTGTTTTGCTGCTTTTCCTAGCCATGTTTATATGCTCCTCTCAAGATAAAATTAGTTTGATTTCTTAATTAATTCAAGAACTTCCGTTACCAAAGCTTTGTAATCCTGAGCAGGATTGGATCTTGGGGCATAATCCAGCAGACTTTCTCCCTGAGCGGGGGCTTCCGCGACACTGACGCTGGATCTTATATGCGTTTCAAAAACACGTGTCCCGATCTGAGAAGCAATGCTTTGAGCCATCTCCTTCACTTCTCTGGACAGCAGCGTTCTGGGATTAAATTTATTCAGCAGAATTCCCAGTACGACCAGATTTGGGTTAACAGAAGCACGGACGGTATTAATGGTATCCTTGATCTGGGAAACTCCAAGAAGACTAAGAATCTCAGGAACCATGGGAATAATCAGATAATCCGCAGCAGCATAGGCATTAACTGTTAAAATATTCAGAGCGGGGGGAGTATCAATAATAATGTAGTCATAATAACCGGCAACAGTAGACAGTAAATTCTTTAACATACTTTCTCTCTGCTTTCCGGTAAATTCCAGCTCAGCGCCGCTTAAAAGAATATTAGATGATATCACGTCGCAATATTTTGCAGGACGGATAGCCTCCTGCAGAGTGGCAGAACCCTGAAATACCTCGTAGATTGTTGCACAGTTTTCAATTTCCAGTCCCAGACTAAATCCCAGATTACCCTGAGGGTCTAAATCAACGGCCAGTACTCTTTTATTGTTCATGGCAAGACCGCAGGCAAGGGAACAGGAAGTGGTGGTTTTGCCTACGCCGCCCTTTTGATTTGTAATAGTAATTACAGTTGACAAATTGTATTCCTCCATTCGTAAATTAAGATAATACTATTATCTTTAGTATACAATATGACGATAAATAAGTATAGCCAAAACATAAAAAAAACCGATTTTTGACGAAAAATGGATTATTTAGATAGTTAAGAAAGGAGTTATTCGTATGGCAACAGCATTGAATAGTATCAAAAACAGTACAGCCTCTTCCTTAAGGGGTTACGGTGGTCTGGCAAGTGGTCTGGACAGAGATACTCTGATTGAGGGAATGACAGCATCCACAAAGGCAAAGATTGCAAAACAGCAGAAGAAGAAACAGACCTATGCATGGCAACAGGAGTCGTATCGTTCCATCAGCTCAAAGCTTGTGGAGTTCTCCAAAAAATACACCTCTTATACCAATCAGTCTACCAATTTATCCAGTCCCAGCTTTTGGGCTAAAAGCAGTATTACACCTGTGGGCGCTAACAGCAATTATGTCAGCGTATCCGGCAGTTCAGCCCTATCTGACTCAATGTCTGTAGTAGGGGTGAAACAGCTTGCCAAGAATGCATCCATGACCTCTAAAACAGTAGTATCTGATAATAGTCTTACAACTGGAAGCATTAACCTGGGAGAAAGCCAGGTGAGTAATCTGGAAGGACAGTATCTGTATTTTAAGTATGGGACCAAATCATATTCTGTCTCTTTGAAAAGCGGTACTACTACAGATGGTTATACCTATGATTATTCCAATGGTGCAAAGGCTCAGGAGTCTATTATAAGGTCTTTAAAAGAGGTGTCCATTGGTGACGGAAAAACATTGGCAGATGTGATTAAAGTAACGGCTGATCCAGCGAATCCCGCGGAACTCGAAGGAACCCCTTTTAAACTTAATTTCAAATCTGCTGATACAGCGGGTAATACAATTCTTTTCGACGGTGGAAGTGAAACCGCAATTAAAGCTCTTGGATTTACAAATTTTAATAGTTTAAGTACTGAAGCACGAACCATGACCAGTACAGGTTTTACAGCTGATTTTATGAATAATCAGAAATTTTTTGAACCGAAGACATTTGCCCAGCGTGTTGGCGATACGAATATCAGCTTTACTTATAACGGTACAACTAAGTCCATTCAGTTTGCCAGTGCTGCAGATATCCAGCAGATGGTAACAGATGCAGGAGGCAATGATGAAACAGCCCTCAAGTCTGTTGCTGCCGATCTGCAGGGAAAACTGGACAATCAGTTTGGTACTGGAAGAATAAAAGTCGATACTCAGCTGAATTCTGTTGACGGAAAATATCAGCTTGTATTTAAGACAAAAGATGCAGCTACAGGTTTAGATGATACATCATCAATTCTGTCTTTATCAAGTGCAGATAACGGTGTACTTGGTAAAAATGGTGCATTAAGAGTTTCAAGCGGCGAATCAAACCGCCTGAATACGTATGCATCTTTAGCAGACTCAGGTTTAAAAAATATTGAGCAAAACCTGATCACAAAAGGTAAACTGGATCAGGACACTACCTATTTTTCAGGATCCATAAAGGCTCAGGCTGCGATTAAGGAACTTGGAAGCCTGGTAAATGACAGTACATCTATTGCCGATTTAAAACAGTTGATCGCTACAAAAAATCCTAATATGTCAGATCAGGATTTAAGCAGTATTAATGATGCTATAGATTATGAGTCAGCAGCCAATGTTGGTGATTTGAACACCAAGCTGAATTCTTACGTAGACAGCCGCGAGATGAAATTAAAAATTAATGGTGTGGACATAAAAGGCTTAACGTATAATTCCACAATTACCGACATTATGAACAAGATAAATAGTTCGGATGCCAAAGTTTCAATCAGCTATATGAAGAATGCAGATAAATTTTTGATTCAGTCTACCGTTGGCGGAGTAGCCGGTGATGTTAAAATCGAGGGTTCTGATGCAGAGATGCTGTTTGGTATAAAGGATACAGACTATACTGTAACCAAGGGACAAGACGCTATTGTCAGTGTTAAATACGCCGGATCCGATGATGTGGTAAATCTGACGCGTGAAAGTAACACATTCAATATGGATGGCCTGAATATTACACTGAATGGTACATTCGGTTATAGCGGAGATACATTGATTGATGGAACAGATCCTATTAAATTTAATTCCAAGACGGATTCAGACAGTATTGTAAAAGCTGTCACTGATATGATTAAAGATTACAATGAAATGATAGAACTGGTAAACAAAGAGGTTTCTACCAAACCAGACCGCAAATATGAGCCTCTTACAGATGAACAGAAATCGGAGATGAAGGAAGACCAGATTAAAAAGTGGGAAGAAAAGGCTAAAGCAGGTATGCTATTTAATGATTCAGATTTACGAAGCCTTTCTGACAGCATGAGGTTTATTTTTGAAAGTGGTTCTGACGATACAGCTGCTTTGGCTTCTTTCGGAATATCGACAAGTACAAATTACGGTGATAACGGTAAGCTGGTACTTGATGAAACAAAGTTCCGGGCATCTCTGGAAACAAATTCAGCAGATTTACAGAAATTGTTCACAAGAGCTGCAGATTCATCAACAGGTGACAAAGGCGGAGTTATGGCCAGAATGACTGAAATTACTGAAAAGTATGCTAGTACAACTGGTGCAACCAAGGGTATTCTGATTGAAAAAGCCGGTTCAGTTTATGCACCTACCAGTATTCTTAAGAATTCTTTACAGAAATCCATGGACAGCCTGGATACTGTAATTGACCGGCTTAACAAACAGCTTAAAACAGAGACAGACCGGTATATCAAGCAATTTACCAATTTGGAAACATTGATTTCCCAGATGAATTCTCAAAGCAGCTGGTTGAGTCAATCCTTTGGTTCATAAGGAACGGAGTGTAAGATGGCAGTAAATGGATATCAACATTACAAGGAACAGACCGTGAATACAATGACTCCGGGTGAAATGCTTAATCTTTTATATGATGAATTATTAAAGAGGCTGACCAGATCAGAATTGGCATTGGAAAATAAAGATTATGAACTTTTCGAGCAGTCCATACAACGGTCTATGGATATAGTTACATACTTAAGAGATACTCTTAATTTTCAATATGAAATAAGTAATGAATTAAAACGTCTTTATGAATTTTTCCTTTATGAATTAGTACGTATTAAAGCAGGCAGGAATTCTGCAGTAATAGGAGAGATAAGACCATTGATTATGGATCTGAGGGATTCCTTTAGAGAGGCACAGCGCATCGGCGGTTGATTTTATTCAGGCTGGAGAGGAACGTTCTCTCCAGCCATTTATCAATAAGCTGCAAACAGGAGGATATACAAATGGAAGAATCCATGCTGTTGGAGATTCTAAAAGAGATGCAGAAAAAATATCAGTGTATGGCAGAAATAGAAAGGATAACCCGTGAAATTGGTGAATTCCTTTCCCGCAATGACCAGACTTCAGTACAGATGCTTTTGGGAATGCGCCAGGAGGAGATGGATAAGGTTGATATGTTTACTAAAAATATAAACTGTCTTATATCGGTTCTGCCTCCGGAAGAAGCTGCCAAAGTGGATAATTTGGTGAAGGGGCAGGAAAACTGGAATCCAAATGAACAGATATCAGAAAAAATAATGGAAAAAGGAAAGAATATCCAGCATATACTGAAACGTACTATTGAAATCGACAGACACATCAGTACGCGTATCGCAGGTACCCATTCCTTTTATAATTAAATATAGCTTTTTATTTTGGAGGAGAAATAGCCCAAAGTGGTCCTCCATTGGATGCTCGGTAATTCAGTTCATGCAGTATCACAGAAGGATCCCAATTGCACTTTGTATTATCATAATTATTAGAATCCGCAATACGAAACGAACCGTCAGCAGTATAACTTGTTATGATAATAAAATGTCCCTGTTGAGTAAAGTGCCCCTTTCTCATTAAGGCAATAACCAGCTGCCCAGAATCCAATGCATTTCTAATCCCCTCTACGGTATGGTTTTTAATCGGTGAAACTAAAAGACCATATGCTGACGCACTGTCAGGAATGAGACGGTGATAAGAGCCCTGTCCGGGACACCAGCTTTTATTGGCTGCGGCCCAGTTCGCCATATCGGTTGGAAGGACCTGATTACCAGTCAGGCTGGTTATGACCATGGCCATAACAGTAGGTCCGCATCCATAGGTAACCAAAGGATCTCGCCCCCCCCACAGATAATTTCCCCATCTGGCATCAGCCTGATTATAATAAGTGAGAGGACCGCAAACGCTGTCCAGCATTACATCGTATTTGCCTTCCTGAGGAATATCTGCTTCAATTGTCTGAGGCAGTAGCACGGTTGAAGTTTGAGAGACATCAGCGGCTGATCCGTCAATCTGATAATTAGAAGAAAAAATCGCAAACGGGATGACAATTACGAACAGGGTCTTGAATAGTGTTTTAAATAATCTGTTCATACGGATCACCTTTATCTTTAATATTATATGTTATTTATCGGATAGACACTCCATAAAGTTAAGATTGAGATGAAAAGTCCGATATATATTATAGACTTATATGATAATGCAGGTGGTGTGTGGCACATGGGATTTAATTAAGGATGGAAAAATGAATGATTAAAGGTTATGAAGAGAGGTATTTACTAATATTACTATCTGCAGTGATGAATCAGAAACCTTCACCAGAGCCCATACGTTCTCTTGATTGGGAAAAGATGTTTCGGTTAGCTGATTATCATGGTGTGGCACATGCTGTACATTATGGGATTCTGGGTCTTGACCAGGAGATACCCCAAGCTATAAGACAACAGTTTTTTGATAAATATTTAGAATCAGTTTATCGTGTAGGACGTTTACAGAAAAGTGAGATGCAGCTGGTGGCATTAATGGAACGTGAAAGAATCAACTGCTTCTATCTCAGTTATTCAGATATATTAAAGAACTATCCCATCGAAGAGATGTGCTGCCGTGAGTCGATTGAGATTGGGTCCAGCAGAAAAAGTACTAGTATGATATGGGATATTTTAAAAAAAGTTGACTTCGAAGAGCGCAGAACAGATGAGGCTGGAAAGCTGTATTATCTTATTCCAGGGATAAGAGTGCTGAATTTTGACTATACACTTTTTTTCAGTGCATCCATGCGTAGATTTTTTAGGAAACTCTTGAAATTAGCTCCACTCCAGTCTGGCAGCAGGTATATTCGTGAACTGCCTCTAGATGACAGATATCTGTTTTTAATGTGCAGACTGACGGATAGTTATGCAAGGGGGAATATAAGTTTAAGCCAGATTATGGATTTCTGGATTTTTTATAAGACTTATGGTGAAAATTTTAATTGGCCTTATATATATGGCAGACTAAAAAAGTTGAAAATCGCTGATTTTGCAGAGCGCCTTGAGCATTTGATCCTGCGATGGTTTGGAACTGGTGCAGTAATTGAAAATGTTGAAATATATGAAGCCATGGAGTCTTATATCCTGTCAAAGGGAACAGATGGAAGAGAGATCAGTTCTAAGCTTCTGCCTTTGATTAAGACTGTTGCAGATTGCTATGCAAGGAACCGCAGATTGGAAGAAATGAGAAAGCTCTTTGCCTGGCTTTTTCCTGATCGTAGATACATGGAGATGATATATCCCTTGTTGGGAAATGCAAGAATTTTATTGCCGTTATTTTGGGGATTACGGTTATTGAGATATTTAAGCAGAATATGCACAAACCCTTTGAGGAATAACTTATTTCCAAAGTTAAAAAGCTTGTTTCAGAAGGTAGCAAAAAGGCTCCCTATTATTAATCGGAAAGTAAAGAGTGAGAATATAGAGGAAGAATCAAAAGAAACAGCGGAAATACCCAAGTGATATCAGGTATTTTCGCTGTTTTTTTGTTGCTCTGAAAAAAAATCTTTTATTTTAGAAATTGATCCGGCATTCAGAGGAATAGAAACTGCTTCCTGATTAGCAGAAACTGCTTCTACCAATTCGGATCTTAATATAGATACATCTCTGGGAGCATCAATTGCTAATTTGACCCAATCATTTCCAATTTCAAGTACTGTGATCGAAATGTTATCGCCAATGTTTAGAGCTTGTTCCTTTTTTCTCTGAAGTATCAGCATATTATTTCCCCCTTTTCATAAAGTCTTTGATTGGATGACGGAATTTATAAAGGGGGTTATCTAAAATTATCTGCTTTGCTTCTCGTGTATCTGTATTAACTGCGATAGGAGCCTTTAAATTTACGGTACTTTCTTCCATCTGTTCATGTATGACACAAATTACATAATAAGAGATATTTTTTTCATCATAGGAAGCTTTCAATAAATTGTTGTCTTCTGCAGATAAAGAAGGAGCGTATTCGGAATACAACTGAAACGGATTCATAAGTATAAACGAGATTCTGTAATCATCAACCGATTGCAGAGATATCAAAGCGTCACTATTATCCTGAAATGCAAGGGGTACATAATTTTTCATTTCTGAGAATCCAAATAATCCTTCAGAAAAATGAATCAGTTCCTCCTCGGAACAGGGAATTGTACCAAAATATTGTGTTTTAATTTCCATGTGTACCTCCAAATAAAGATTTAAGCCAGGACATCAATTGGTGCGTGATCAAAATATTTTGCAGCACTGGGAGGAACATACATTGGTTTGCCGATATATTCTATTTCTACATCGGGCATCTGAGTAATAGAAATTTCAATGCTGCCGGGAATGAATTCAAAATCTCCCTTTGCAGCTCTGATATCAAAACTTATCTTATCCATTTGATACTTAATATTCAGATCAGGAGCAGACCATTCGAGATCAGGACCAGTAGTTGGGATAAACGCTAACCCAAATTCTCCTGTGGGCCTTTGAGCACGCTGACGAAAAATCTGATCAAGGGGATTTGGAACTTTGGGGTCTAACAATAGTGCAGCCTCCTCTGTATAGGTAGCAGTAGCCTCTGATGCAGCCTCCAATCCGGAAGCAGCGGCCTGACGGACGCTTTCCATGGTGGTTGGAGTAATTGAGCTGCGGGCATCGTAAGTATCAAGGTACAGCTTAATCGGTTTGCTGTTAATATCAAGGCCACCGTGTTCATTATTCATTAATACATCGGTCTTAGATTTTGTATATCTGAGTTCGGCCTTCTGTATCTTCATCTCATATTTTATTGGTATGGTTTTTATTTGAAGCAATGGTCCCATATAAAATCCCTCCTCTAAACCTTAGCGCATGAAATCGATGAATGACGAGGATAAAATGCTGGTTCCAACCTTCAATGCAGCATTATAAGCGTATTGATCCCATGAGTAATTGGTAATAGCCTCCGCCATGTCAACGCCTTCCACACTGGACATCTGTTGCTGAATCGAAATCTCGGCATTATCCAGCCGGTCTTTTGTTGTGGTTAAAAATTCAGATTTAACACCTATCTCTGTAACTTGATTTGACAAACTGGTATTCAGAGTATCAAACTTAACCATAAGATCACGGTAATGATCTGCATCAAAAGTCTCTGCTTCCAATGCATCTGCCAGTTTACCGGCCATTACGACTATGTTATTGCTCATTCCTTTATCATCAACCCCGTATCCAACCGCATTAATTCCTGGTAGAGACAGGTTAAAGGCACTGGAAGATACAACCTGATCAAAATCATCCATTGATAATCCCATTCCAAGATCGACATACAGTTTTTCATTTGACAGGACCTTTAGTTTTTCGTAGTCAGCAGATCCTTTGGGTGCATTGACATCAATTCCACGATAGTTAAGTGTACCATCAGATGTCAGTTCAAAGGGTGGGTTCTTTCCATCGGTACCTGCAAAAAGAAAAGTATCCTCATAAGATGAATTCAAACTAAGAACCATGGACTGCTGAAACTGACGTATAGCGGAAGCATAACTCTGACGTACTTCTTTAGTCTGATTAGTTCCATTTAATGCCTGTATATTATAATTTTTACTGATTGTTTTAACCATATCAGAAACCTGTCTCAGTGAATCTTCCTGACCATCCTGTCTGGACTGTACTTCCTCCAGCATTTTCAAATTATCCTGGTTCTTGTAATATTTCCGGTGAAGCTGTGAGGCTCTGGCGGCAGAAGCAGGATCCTCAGCGGCACTATTGAAACTGCGCTGAGTCATAACATGAGTTCGTGAAATATTTAAGTTATTGATTGATGTTGAAAGATTAGTTTTGTAATCTCTTATAATGGCATTTGTGGTGATTCTCATTTACTTACCTCCTTTTATCTGCCGACTACTCCTGTATTGTTGATTAGAGTATCGAGTGCCTGGTCCAGAGTTGTCATAAAACGGGCGGCTGCACTGAAGGATTTCTGATAATGCATCAGATTGATACCTTCCTCATCTAAAGATACACCGGATACTCCATCCTTATTATTGGCAGTCTGCTTTACAACTGAAACATGGTTATCCAGTATTGCCTTGTTTGTTGAACTGTCAATACCCTGATTATTCTCCAGAGTTGAATAGCACTGGGAAAAGTTACCTGAATAAAATGATATATAATTTGTTGTTTTATTACCGCCGCTATCCAATTTGGTATATTCATATTTAAATTCTCTGCTGTCAGTTAATGATTTAAGCATCTTAAGAATATTGTCATTAGCTGTAGATCCTGCATTCGGATCGTGGGAAGAAATAATATGAATGGAGTTATTCATCCAGTCATCGTTAATTTTAATATTTGATGCAGTGAATTTCTTACTGCCGTCCGATGTCTTGAATAAATCGAAGTTTTTAACATTGTAAGGATTTGCTTTGTACAAAAAGCTAATTGTGTTATTGTCTGTAAATTTAATGCTGTCTTTTGTAATGACTGTTCCGGAGGCCATAGCTGAATCACTGGTCCAAACCAGTTTTTTACCACTGACGCTATATTTCCACTGACCTAGTACAGATGAGCCATTCACATTTAAACTGGCAAAATCTGTATTCAGCCTGCCTTCCAGATTTTCAAGGCTTTTATCCAGAGTGTTGCCAATTTCAATGGTGCCTAATGTACCGTCACCAAAGGTGTATTCAGTACCATTAAAATTAATTGTTTCACCAGTTAAAAAGTTGCCGATAGTGTTGGAAAATCCGAATGCAAATTCTGCTTTCTGTGTTCCATTTGTTGTCATGGCATTGGCTGC
>JAEWPQ010000026.1 GCA_023460575.1 Bacillota bacterium | reverse complement strand
ACCCGTACCGGTCAAGTATCAGGGTGGTTTTTCTTATGTATTGCTACTTACTAAACGTAAAAACGAATGTAAGTAATGCCAAAATGAATAGACCAAAGGTCATAAGATCTTTAAAGTCAAACTTCATCAGCACCACCCCCATTCTATCATAGAATGAGGTCAACACACCCTGTAACACGATTGTTCCATGTCACTATGGTAACATATCCCATTTCAATGTGCAATTACTTTTCCCGGCAGCAGGCCAACTCATTACAATGGAATTTCCGCTCCACTTTCTTTGGATACTTCCCCAATAAGTTGGGGAAATCAACCAGGAGTAATAGTCCTAAAACAGTATGGGTGGCTGGCAGCTTATATACCAATATGCCGACAAATGCCGACATTTTATTAGGGGTTGTTTCCATATCCCCCTACTGTCAAGCTTTCCCTTTCCTAATAATTCATAAATTGGCAGAGGTATTTTTCACCACGGGAATACCGAACGTTCGCTTACATCGTTCGTTTTCGTTGTACTCACTTTTCTTTATAAAACCCTTTATAATACTGATATAATAAGGATCATGCTTAAACAAAGGTGTGTCTTTATATTTGAGAATGTTTGGAAATTACAAAAAACTAAACCGTTCACAGGGCAGCTCTCTGGTATACCGTTGCATTACTGACGATGCCTGTTGCCTCTATCTTCTTCTCATTGCCCGGGAATTCTGAATATCCTTTGTCCCAGTCATAAAAGCTCTTATCAAGGTCATATAGCTCACATATATAAAGAAAAATATTCTTTTCCTGCAGTACACTTCTGATCGTTCGCCTTGAATACCTTTTATTTAAAAAGATTGCCTGATTTCGCATATTTTCCAATGCCTGTAATTTCAATAACGTCATTACCCATTTGTCCTCTTTTTTTCCCCTGGGTTTCGGATAATCACCATAATAAAAGGGGAATTTTAGAACGATTCCATTTTTTGATGCTATTCGTTCCATTATGTACCTTATATGTATTTTTCCTCCTTCCGTGGAATGCGTAAGGCCGCTATATATTGAATAAGGAAGGCATTCCCTACACAATAATACATTTCCGTGTAAATAGAGTTTTACGCGCCTGCTGCCGCATTTAGGACAATGTAGGAAAGGCTTTTCTCCAAATCCGGTATTCTGATATGCTATTTTTACGTGAAATGGTTGATTCTCAACAGAAAGATATGTATTATACTGGTCTGTACCTGGATACTCTGATTCTCTCATAACTTTCATCACGTCTTTCACATCAATATAATACATACCTTGTACTCCTTTCAATACTAATTGAACCGCTTTCCAGATTTGGAAAGAACTTTCTGCTCTATATAGATTTTAATATGAGGTTTTATGAGGTTCCCGGTTGCATTGCAACCTACCTATGTTTGACACCTGATACTCCTGTTATTATGCTATATAGGAAATAAAGCATCAAAAGTCATCATTTTCCCGAACGTTCCACTCACTTATATAAAGAATAATCAGGCTCACTCGCTCTTCTTACTATGGCTATACAGTCTGATATGCCACCATTTGCAACCATCTTTGAACATTCTTTGTCTCATGTAACTATAAATGACGCCAATTGCGATTGATTTCAACACTCTTACAGTACTATAATATAATTACAGGTTTTCTACCTCCAAGTATAAAGGAAAGGAGAAGTGTTATGAATATTAATGAACTTGATTTAAAAATCAAAAAGGATGTTGAAGGTTTTAAAGAATTTGTAAAATCGGAATATCCCGAATGTAGCAAAGATCCTATAAATTCTGGTGACTTAGCAGAGTTAGGCAGGCAAACATACTACGCACTGGATAGTATCAGAACAAACGTTATCGAATATCTAAAAACAAATATGCCTTAACATTTAGTTTTGAGATGCCAGCTTTCTGCGAAGCTTACAAGTCTTTAAAGCAAAAATCCTCTTTACTTATCATTCCAAGGGCCTGTAAGCTTCATTACTTTGCAATATCTAAATTTAAATAATCTTTCATAAATAATCCTTTCATAAAAATTCAAGGTAATATAACTCCAACCATACTATGTCATGCCTCAAAGCGGAGAGCCGCCCTTTCTGTTGCACTGGTCCATGTCTGATTAAATCTTTCATATCCTGTACTGCTTATACCCATGCTGTAGATTGTCTCTGCTTCCGGTAAGAAGGGACGAAGTTTTCTCTTATTGCCAGGATTACGAAGTTCACGCATTGCTTTTAATTCATCTCGCCGTACTGTACTTTTAGGTACTCCGCATTCTTCCCCTATCGCTTCCAGTGTCATTCTGTCCCAATAACGTTTGCGAATCACTTCCGGCTGCATTCCTTCTAAACTGTCTACACAGTCTCGCATTACCGTTTTAAGCTGCTCCTGCTGCATTCCGTCAATTATAGCTTCTTCCATATCTTCATCAGAGGGAATATTGTCACCGGTTGTAAATCCGTCCTCTTCGAATCCCTTTACAGGCGCGTCCAGGCTTACCAGATTAGCCATATTGGCGTTTTTATGTATATCCCTGACTTGTTCTATACTTAACCCCATAAAGGCGGCAATCTCGTCCTCTGATGGGTCCCGACCAAATTCTTTTGCAAATGAATCACACGTCTGCTTATATCTCCGTAATCTTCCCTGGATCTGTGAGGGAAGGCGCAGGCAGCAGGAATTATGTTCTATGTACCGCTTAATCCCTTGGATAATCCAGTACTGCGCATAGGTGAGGAATTTATTTCCGGTGCTGGGATCATAGCCATCTATGGCATCGTATAAAGAAAGGAATCCCTCCTGCTCTAAATCCTCTATTTCTCCCAATCCACGATACCTCAAAGCGATCGTATAAATAAAGCCCTTAACCTGATTATACAGAATAAGCATATTCTCTTCCGGGTTTATGCCGGCTTTAATCAAGTTCACAAGTTCTTCATTGGTCATATCCTGCTGCCTCCCTACTTTCAATCAATTTTCACAGTAATTAACCTTTCCAAATGTATCCAGTGTCTTCCCATAGCTTTTTAGGAGAGATGTAAAAATTTCGCCTGCTTCCTCTCCATACCGCATATCCTATAGGCAGCCACCCGTCCTCAATGCCCTGTCGTACCCATGTAGCGTCCTTTCCGTAAACTTCCGCAGCCGTTGCCATCGGAACACCGCCAATACCAAACTCCGGGTATTGTGCTGCACTTAAAATTATTCTCGCCACACGATCTGCAATATGTTGAGAGTCCTTTAACATTTCTACTTCTTCTAATGCGTCCATTTATCCTCTTTTCTATGCTATATCAAGCCTTGCTTAAGCTTTTGAATTGATCACGAGTTTCAATAAATATGTAGGCGTTTATGGTTTTAATTCTCTGTCGTGCTATTATCTATTTGAGAAGGACTGTATGCTGGGTATTTTTCAATAAACTTTTCAAGATCCGTTCCCCTTACTTTTAGGGCTCCAAGCTTTAAGGCTGTAAGATCACCTTTTTTAATGAGTGCGTAAAGTGAATCAGTATTCATAAGCAACAATTCTGATGCTTCCTTCACCGTATAAAGCGGCTTATATGGCTGAATCATTTGTGTTCCCTCCTTTTTTCTTTCTGAATTAATTTTGCTACCGTTGTTGGTAAGGCGGCCCCCTCACCAAAAGAATTGTAAATAAAACTGCTTCACTATTCAAAAGATCACCCCCCATTTGTTACCATTCTTACTCCTATACGGTCATTTTCTTTGTTGTTATATTTCCAAACTAACTGTCCGAATTTTATACCGTCCAATATCAAGTCTGCCTGAGCGGTTCCACCACCCATTCCTCCCATTTCTCCAATGGCCTCTTTAAATGCCTGCTTCATTGTTTCAAGTGGGGATACAACCTCATAATCCTTGTTGTTGTCTCCGAGCATAGCGAGAAAGTTTCCAGCTTTTGGCGGAACCACGGTTCCAGTGGCAAGCTGCGGTACATTGTTTGAATAAGCGGTATACGGGGAGGCAGAATAGGAAGAAAATGTTCTCCCCCCACCTCCATATTTATTGTCTGAAAGCGACTTGCCTTTTTCGTAACCTTTGTTAAAGCTTTCAATTGCTTTTTCGATTGCAGTCGAAACGGTTTTTACAAAACCATTAACAATATCAATTATACTGTTTACAATTGCTTCAACTACCGCCTCTAATTGTTTCCATATTCCTGCAAATATTTCTTTGATGCCTTTCCATGCTTTTTCCCAATCGCCCGTAAAAACTCCGGTGATAAAATCAATAAGACCACTCAAGACATCAAACACACCACTTATGGTTTCTGCTATTGCTCCAAATACATTTAGGAAGACATTTCCTATAGTTTCGATAATAGGGGCCAATATTGGGACCATTGTTTTTATTAACCATGTGATAAACGGAAGCAGGACTTCTTCCCATAAAAGTTGAATTGCTTTTACTAATTTCCCCAAAAACTTTAATGCGCTGTCTATAGCATCACCAACCGGGCCCTCCATGACTTCCTTGAACTTCTTTGCCAATTTGTCCAAGATAGGAACAATGTACTCATTATAGGCCTCTAACAATACTTTTAATATTTCCGATAAACCTTCACGGATTGATACAAAAAGAGGGTGAATATATTCGTCATATAATTTCATTATACCATCTACGAGCTGACGTACTGTAGTTGCTATGGTCTCCACAACGACTTGTATTGGTTCCAATGTTTCACTGATTGACTGTTTGATCAGATCTTTGTTTTCTGTAAATGGAGTAAGCATCATATCAAGTACGTCTCTGGTGAATTTGGCGGTAAGTTCCAGTACACCTCCAAACACATCGGCGAATATTTGAATGACAGAACCGGTTATATCCTGAGCCGTCTGGGTGGAGAATACACTAAATACATCAGCGAATGCCACAAAGAAATCACCCAATATCGTATTGATTTCAGTTCCAATATTAAACATTCTAACAATCCAGCCCTTAATGCGCTCAGTATTCTGGGAAAGATAGCTTTCCATTCCACCTACCAGATTAGTGGCAATAGTTAAACCAATACTTGCTATAGATCCAACCAACTGTCCAACCATAAGTGCGAAAGAGTTTATAAATCGCTCTGCAGCTGCCATTACATCAGCATCTGTAAATATTTCTCTTAAATGTAAGCCGATACTTTGTAAATCCGTAATTAATTCGCTTAATATTGGCTTATAGTTTCCTAAACCTTGCATAAAGCCTGATTTAAAGATTTCTCCGATTTCTAATAATTTAACCTTAATATCCTCCAGGGTTTTTAAGACATTGTTCAAAAACGAAGACTCACTCTGCTCACTTTCTACTGGGATTGCCGGAGTCGTATTTTGATCAGTTGTCGTTGTGTCCTTAGCTTCTCTCTGGATTTGTATTAAATCATCAAATGGAGCAAGTGACTTTTTAACCTGTTTGTTTGCATCCTTCACTCCGTTGGCGAAATCCTCGGCTCCCTGGGCCGCTCCCTCATAACCATTCTGTAAATTTGTAACGTTATTTGTTTCTTGTGATATTCCAGAACTTACGGTAGTTTTTCCCATAATTGTTTCTGTAAATTTTTTAAATGCTGCGGTAGCCACTGATAATTTTTCAAGAAATACATTTATAGATTTAATAATTGGAGTAAACAAATTAATAAAACCTTGACCAATTGTAGCCTTTAACGACTGTAATCTTAGTTGTAATATTCTAACTTGATTAGCCCATGAATCAGAGGTTCGGGAAAAGTCTCCACTAGCTGCAGATAACTGTTCCTGTACAAATTGCAGCCGTAATGAAACTTTTTCCTGCTCTGTCATCTTATCAGTTACTTTTCCGAATCCTTTTGCAAGCGCAAACTGATCCAGTGCATTTTGTGTCATTACTACGCCTAATTCCTTTAGGCTCTCCGTCTCCCCTGTAAACACGCTTTTCAGCTTTGTATAGGCTTCATCCTGCGATATATTATAAAATGACGCTACATCTCCGGTTAAGCCAGTTAGGGCCGTTGCCATGTCATAAGCTGCGCTTTCTGAATAGCCGAATGATTTAGACATAGCTCCAAACGTTCCAACGTACTTTTTAGCCATTGTTTCAGACAATCCAAATGAATCGGCAGCTGCCCTTGCAAATTCATCTACTCTTTTTGTCATGGTTGGAAACGTTACATCGACTACGTTTTGAACCTCAGCCAGATCAGAACCCAGCTTTAAACACTCTTTACCAAACTGCACAATCTGTTTTACTGCGAATGCTGCGAAAATAGCGGTTCCAATTCTTCTAACAGTTCCGCCTAACTTTGATAGCGAAGACTTTATTTCACCTACGCCCTTTTCTACGCCGTTTGAATTAATCCTTGTATCAATAATAATACTTCCATCTGATCTCACTGTTTTAACCTTTCTCTTTTCTAAGACAGGAAAAGCCGGCAACCTGTATATAATTCACAAGTCACCGGCTCCATTTAGCCCTTAATAGATACCATTTTATCTATCATACTGATATTCTATTTTTTTAACTACCTCGAGAACAATTACATCATTCCTTCTTCTTTTAACCTCAGCCGTATTTCCCCTTTCAAGAATCTTTTTTATGGCCTCAATCATTTTCTTGTCTGAATCCATACTACACCTGCCCTGCCGAGGAAGTGTTTTTCTTGCTTCCGCCTGCTGCCCTTTTATACTTATCGGTATACTTGCCAATACGGCGCTCGCTATCTTTTATGGATTCCTCTAACTTCTCTTTTACAGCTTCCAACGCTGCTTCCAGGAATACTTCGAATAGGAAACGATTGTCCGGTCCAATCAATGATAACGGGGATTGCTTCCCGAATGCGGCTTCTGTAACATCAGAATTAAATACGTAATTCATTTTATCATTGATTAATCGGTTAAAACTACGCAACCTATCAGCACTTTCTTCCAGCGTTGCTTCGTTACCTTCTCCCGGGGTACCGTCAGCCTTTACCTTAATATCGGCTAATTTCTCACTTTCACTACTTAAATCTTTCATAGCTTCTTCGAATCTGGTCAATATGTTTCCATCTTTGGGGTTTATTCTAATAACCCGGTTTGGATCCTCATTGATTGTAAAAGTCTCAAATCCATCATTAAAATTAATTCCTGCCATTTACATTCCGCCTCTCTAAATTATTTTTCTTTTTATCCTGCCGCTTCTCTAACTCCTTTTTGCTTTGCTCCATAGATGCTGAAAGATTGTGCATTCCGGCCTTTATCGCCGCCTTATCCACTGATCCCTGGGTTCCAAGATCTTCAACTATTTCTTTGCAGGAAGCAAGACAATTTCCAAATAGATTAATCCCCATCGTGTTTCTCCTCCATCTTTCCGTAAATTGCCGCTAATTCGCAAGTAATTGCGAAAAGTAAAATACCTATTGCTATCATGATTATAAATTCCTTTCATTTTTTATTTTCATGACTTACGTCATTAATTTAAATAGTTCTTGTCTTGTCTTTATTACACTCCCCAGTCAGTTTTTAATTGGTTAAGGGCTTTCATCTCCTCAGACGTATCCTTTCCAGGGTTACTATCCGGGTGATATATCTTGGAAAGCGTCCTATAAAACTGCTTAAATATAGCCCTGTTATCCTCCCCTATCTGGCTCACGGATCCAGCCTGATTGTAGTTACTGTATGAATCTTCATAATAACTACGGCTCTGTTCTTGGCTTCTCCTCTCATATTCCTGCTTTTGTTTATAGCTTTCTTCGATTTGCTTTAAGCAATCTGGATTTCTTAAGGTCCCGAATACATCGAAACACTGGTTATAATCACTCTCGCTTGTATCATATTTATTTTTAAATTCATCTACCCTCTGACGATGCTCTTTCAATATACGGCCGTGTTCCTCTTGGGCCTTGTATTCCTCAGTCCGGTGATATTCTGCTTCCACTTGGTCAATAAGGGGCTGTAGCTTATCGTAAATCATTTTAACAAGTTCTTCTTCAGGAAGGCCTATGGTTTTTACTTTATCACTCCACCTACCTCTTATGTAGTCACCAATCCAGCTAAATTCAACAAGATCATAATAGCCAATAGTGCATATTACAGTCTGCTTTTTACGGATCCTGCTGCCCTCTCGGAAACTTTCATGGATACTGATTCGATAAGCCTTTTTTACTTCGCGTTCGTAACGTTCTTGACTGTATTTGTATCCGTAAGTGGTATATGGTATATCATTCATGGTCCAGTTGGATTCATATACTTCTATTTCTTTCGGCT
The DNA here is from genome assembly GCA_023460575.1 of Bacillota bacterium. Lineage (GTDB taxonomy): Bacteria > Bacillota > Clostridia > Lachnospirales > Lachnospiraceae > Lacrimispora. The sequence goes on along the minus strand of JAEWPQ010000026.1, from coordinate 7,704 downwards.
CACCGACTGGAACCTTTTTGATCGCAATTTCCTGTATGACACAGTACATCCGTTTTCCTTTCCTGTGGTTACTGTGTTACAAGCCATAGTAACTACATTTAATTTTCTGCAGCAAGGAGTCCTTGGATAAATTTCCGGTTGGCTTCTTCTGCCTTTTCCCGGCGAATGCTGCGTTCTGGCATTTTTACGTCAGTTGAGATTGAAACTATTCGATCTACGGTTCTGTCGTCCATTTTCAACCGGTCAGAATCACAGTTGCTTGTGAATATCGTTGGGAGGAATTCCCGCTTGCGATAATCAACCAGACGAAATATAGCGTTGTCAATCCACTCTTGTTTACCAGTTTGCGCCCCGATGTCGTCTAATACCAAAAGCCGTACCTTGTGCAAGCTATCAACTTTCTCTTTACATTCATCTCTTTTGTCCTTAACCAGCTCCACAAAGTCAGGAACCGATATAAATTTGACCGGAATTCCATATCTCTCGATTATCTCATTGCACAGGCAGCAGGCCAGCATTGTTTTCCCTGATCCCTTTGTTTCTGAGTAGATGTATAATCCGCGGCCCTGTTTCTCAAACTCAGCATAGTTTACAATAAAGGCATTTACCGTTTTCTTCTGTAGCTCCATGTTCTCGCCGTATATATCCCACTGGAAGTCCTTGGCTCGTTTATACACATACTCCGCAGGCATCATGCTGTGGTTTCTTCTTTCCTCGGTGCCTTGAATGGTTCCGTCCGGTATCCAGAACGGCTGTGTCTCTCCATAGTTCGGAATATCATATATCACAAATGCTCCCCCCACTATTTTGTCTACTGACTTGATCAATGCTGATACCATATTTCCGGAGATAGAAATCTGCTGTTGATTCCCTGGCTTTAGTTCCGTTTTCTTCACTCTCCTTTCCCTGATTAAGATAACCTTCAAACTTGTTCCCGAACAATGTTTCCGGCCTCAAGTATTTATCCATCTCTCCGCCCTTCCATTCTGCGGTTTTTATATCAATTACCCTTTTGAAATCATGTAAGGTATACCCTTCTTTAAATCTGCCATTAATGTGCCTTTGGGTGGACGTTCCCTGATACTGAAACACTTTGCCAGTTTTATCATTTAGGTAATCTATAATTTCTTTGTAAGGAGGCTTATTCGGATCAACTTGGGCTATATCTTTATATTCTTTATTCTTATTGTTAATATTCTTAATATTAAAACTGTTATTATTAGTACTAAGGTTTTCGGCACTCTCATTTTCGACGCTCTCATTTTCCGAGCATCGGGAATCTTGACTTTCTATGTATTGAATTTCATGGTTAATAGTGTATATGTTTTTCCCATACACATTCCCGTTACGCTCTCTTGTTACAGAAACAACTCCAAGTGCTATTAAAGGATTCATGTGCTTTGAAAATCTCGTCTCGCTCATCTGTAATTCTTTCAACATCATTTTCCTAGATGGGAAGCATGTATTTTTACACCCGGCAAAACTGGCCAGATAGCCATATATTGCTTTACTTTCAGGGCTTAACTCCGAACTTCGCATCACATTCTGATACACTAATCCATATACTCCTTTCTTTTCATTCATCAATGACCCTTTCTGAACCCGGCATTCTTATCCTTTTATTTCTCTCCGGACCCCTCCTGCTGCCGTAAGAACCCTCTGGCTGAACGCAGCGCAGCAAAAGTGTTCTTTGCCCGGTTCTCCAAAGTCCTTATGAACTGCCTTACTTCCTGATCAGTTTCAGGGAGAAAGTATCCACCGCCGTCCTGACAGGTTGATAAAATAACCGCTCCTGCCTGCCTTTCCCTGCATATCACGTGCTGCAATTCCCTTACACTGTTTAGGCCTAAATATGTACATAAATCACGTGCACTGATAGCATTTTCCTTTCCCGTCTGTAAAACGTCCATTACTACAAAAGGTAATGTATCGCAAGATGTCACGTTTGCCGACGTGCCCTGCATCGATATGTCTTTCACTTTTTTCATTATCCCTCTACATTTGTCGCAACTCATAATCATACCTCCATTCGTTATTCGCTAGATAATGCATCAAAGTATTTATCTAGAATTGTAAAATTAACTCTAACAGACCTACCCACTTTTATTACTGCTCCTGCATCTTCTGCAATTTTTCGCATTCTATTTCTGCCAAACCCATACCTTACTCCGGCACATTCTAGAGTTCCCACTTTCACTCCAGCATCGTATACCGTTGAATTCTTAAACAATCTGCTCCACCTCCTTAATCTGGTTAATTGCGTCAAGAACCTGTCTTTTTCTTTCCGCTGTTAATTCTTTTCTCAATGATTTACTAAACGCGGCTTCTGTTATACCAAGTGCGTCTGCAATCTCATAATGAAATAACCTACTTTTCTTAATTTCTTCTCTAAGCTCTAAATTTGCCATCCTTATCCACTCCTATTGATTATTTGCACACATTGTGTTACTATTTAGGTAAACAATAATTGTTTATTACCATATTGGTATTCTAGCACAGTTGAACTGATTTTTGGTTATTAATACCAGAAAAGTTACTTATAAGGTATTTCAATATGTTAAATTACCATTTTGGTATTTCTGGAGGGCTCAATGGAAAATAGATTCAAAAAATTAAGGATGGAAAAAAATCCAAACGAAATGGAAGATTACAAAATAAAAGATTTATCCGGAAAATTAGGAATTGCAGCACCTAAAATTTCAGAGTTAGAACATGGAAGACGAGCGTCACTAACCGAATTGCAAGCATATCACCACTATTTCAATGTACCCTATGAGTACCTATTAGGCGAGAAGGACAGTAGATACTACGAATTTATGGTCGCATCAAGTGATTTAGGATTAAGTGGAGAAGCTATAAAAGAAATTCAGAGAATTACCCAAAATAAGACTCTTGCACTTATAATCAATCAAATTATTGAAAAATATCTCTATGTTTTATTATCAGAAATATCAAACGGAACAACTTATATGGAATTAATAAATTCAACTCTTACAAATGGTTTTGATGCTGATACTTTAGGTATCTATAATGATAGTTTGAAAAATGCCGAAATAAAAGCAATGGAATCAATGCAAGAAATCACAAATCAAACAGGTCATGTAATGCGATTGGTAACCGGAAACGAGAACATTACTTATTGTAAACTTAAAGCAAGTGAAATAATACAAAATGCTGTAGGAGAAATACTGTACCACTGGAAGTCTCAGTAAAATAATTAAGCCCTCTCTACTCGCTTTAACAGAGTAGAAAGGGCTTTTCTCTATGAATTATATTTAAATGAGATAAAGTTGAGATAAAATCGATATTTCCGTAATCTACTATTCTCAAACTTTCCTTTATTTACGTGATTCTAAAGTCCTATTACTTATCCAGACTCTTCATCGTCGGGATTTCTTATCACTTTATTTTAAAATGACTTATTTCCCTTTATTAAGCCACTTTTCGGCATCTTACAATCAGTCAAATAACACTTTTAAACTGATTAAAGCACCCGAATTTGTCGTACCCTTGTCGTATGGCACACAATTTGTCGTACTCTCTGTCAGTCCTAGCCGGACTCTTTCCTAAAATACATCTAATTTGTGTGCTAAGTTTTGAATTGCTTCCTGCTTCTTTGCATCGGTGACTTCCGCATAAATGTCCATCGTGGTTTCAATGTTGGCGTGTCCCATGATCGACTGGATCACCTTTAAATTTGTTTCATTCTCGCAAAACCTTGAGCAAAAGGTATGCCTCAAATGATGACATGAGAAATGTGGTATTAGCACTGGCTCCCTGTGCTGCTTGGAAGCGTTTACCACTTCTTCTGCATTGTACGATTCGTATATACGCTTAATTGCCCGGTTGATAGACTGCGGATTATGGACATAGCCAAAACGGTTCATAAAAATAAATCCTTTCATACCGTCAATCTCCGTTTCATTAAACCCGTTTTCCTGCTGGTCTGCAAGTTCTGTCTGGAGTGCGTCATATACCGCATCCATCATCGGAATAATGCGTATACCTGCTTCTGTTTTTGGAAGTGATATAGAAAACGTACACATGGGATGTTCTTTATACTCTGTACTGTAATACACTAAACTGTGGTTGATGCTGATTATCCGTTTTTCAAAATCCACATCTTCCCATCTGATTCCGATAGCTTCCCCTATCCGGCATCCCGTTCCTAACAAAAATTTAAACAAAGATGTCCAGCGGAAATACTTCGGACTGCTTTCTACATAGTTTATAAAGGCTCTCTGCTGTTCCAGAGTCAGAGCATGTCTTACGCCATGATTTTTCCCCGGCTGTTTTTTTATCTGCGCCATAACTCCGTCACTTGGATTGTTGCGGATAATATCATCCCGCACTGCTAACTGAAATGTTGGGTGAAGAACCGTATGGATTGTTTCCAATGTGTTAATCTGCATTTCTTTGTCCTTCAGCAGATGCTGGTAAAACTGCAATACATCAGAAAATTTTATTGCTGCAATTTTTTTCCTGCCAAATCCATTCCTGATAAAACGGTCATACATATATTTGTAGTTCCTCATGGTTGTTCCCCTGAGTTCTGACTTTGTAGATATGTACCTGTCAAAAACAAAATTGACTGTTGCACTGCCAGCCACATATGTATCCAATCCGTCTAACTGGTCTTTAATCAGTTTTTCTTCCCTCACACGCAGTTCCATAATATCCTTTGAGTATATGCTCCGGCGCTTTCCTTCCGGATCAGTATAAGTATATACATACTTGCCATCACAACTGCGCTGCGTTTCGCCTTTCCTTAAAACCCTCCCTTTATTATCCTTTCTTGATTTTGCCATCTCTGCTCCTTTCTCAAGGAAAGAGATTTCGTACTAGCTGCTCAGGGTTTCTTCCATTGCATACTGCAAATCAATCCCCTTTTGTAGCACCTGCGTTATGGTCATGTCATGTTTGGACGCATATTCTCTGAGTTTTGCGGCTTCATCCTCTGTCAACTTTAATCCGATAAGATTCTTCTTCGGATTGTCCGACTTTGGTCTGCCTGTCCTTGCCACAATATACACCTCCATCCATTTCATAATCATTATACTTTCAGTTAAACCAAAAGTCAACACTTATTTTCAGTTATACGAAAAATCTTTCTTAACCAAGACACCAGCTACCTATTTCACACGAAATGATTCAAGATATTGGTCAAATATATCTAAATCAACCAATACCATTCTGTCAATCTTCAAGATAGCACCTGCATCTTTCGCTAAAGATTGAAATTTATTCATGCCCATACTGTACATTTCTGCTCCGTCCTTATATCTGACTAACCTCTTTTTGTTAATTGCTTTCGGTATTCTCTGCATTAAAATAGTCCTCCTTTTTTGCACAGCCTTATCTGCTAATAAATAGACAGAATACACTTCTCCCCATTTATTAGCAGATAAAAAACTGCAATACAGGTGGCAGATCGCTACACTGCCCACATCGGTCTTGCACCGTCATTCAAATTGACCGGATTGCAGATTTCCTGCAACCCGGAAGTATCATTATCACAGATATGCTTCATCGCCCCTTGTAACCGCTACACACTTTGCCAGATTCCACTCGCTCCTTACCTTTGCTTCAATGCAGTTTTTCAGCATTTCCTCACGTTCGCCCCGCCATAAGACAGGGCAGGTATGTCATGGCGCATCTGCCTAGTGGCTCCGCATATCCTCACGTCCTGTATGCAATACAGTATTCAGTTTTCAATGTACGACGCTGATAATCAGCTATAGAAAAGGGCAGTTAACCGCCCGTTATACCGCTTCAAATGCCAGTATCTTCGTAATCAGCTTTGTTTCAAGCCTCCGGCGCAACGTTTCATCAACACAAAAATGCAGCCGCCCACCCTCGTCATACATTTTCCGGGTGGACAAAGTGATTATGTATCCCTCGTAATGCTTCAAAACTGCGTTGATTGCCATTACATTGCCTTCTGATGCTGCCTTTATGATATGGAAAGGCAGCAAATTCTTTTCTTCACTATTCTTACATTTCTTTTTCATCTGCTTTTTCCTCCATAATCTTTCTCAAAATCTCAAGCGAGCGTGTCCGGTGTTCGTGGATCGTACTGCGTACAAGGTTCATTTCCCTTGCTATATCCGCATCGCTCATTTCCAGAAAATACGAAAGCAGTATTACATTCCGCTTCCGTTCCGAAAGTGCCTGCAACGCTTCCGCTATCAGGGTGTCTTTTACTTCAATGTCATATCCATGCACTGTAAAATGACTGTTCTCCACTCCATACTCATCCATAACAGACAACTGGTTCAGCTCCTTTTCAGACAGTTCAGAAAACATGGCTTCATGCTCCCTGCGGTAATCCATGTGCCGGTAATAGTTAATCGCTTCACCTTTCAGCGACATCTGGCACAGGCGGTCAAAGCGATGCCTGATTGTCAGTTCATCATGGCAAGAAGGTTTCTTCATACGAGTTCACCTCCTCCCCCGTTGTGACGTGACAAAGGCATACACCTTTTCCCTTTCCGTTGTATCTGCCAAATAGCAATAGGCTGATGTTCGGGTGGGAGTAAAAATTTTTGAAAAATTTATATAAAAAACGCCCGAACAGGCTCAATGCCCATTGGACGTTATTCATATCTGTTATTCTGTTTTCTCCACAAACTGCGAGCGTGTATAGTTCACTCTTTAAGGTATATTCTGCTTCACTTCCAGTAAAACACCTTATAAAAGAACCTTCCCACGCCAATAGACGGACAGGTTCCCGAAGTCAAAAAAATATCCCTCAGACCGTTCAGAACACATAAATTCCCCTAAACGTACCCAAAGGATAAAAACCACGCAAAAAAACCTTTGGATACTGCGTTTTTTTATATGCAATATCCAAAGTCATTCTATTTTATTATGTATTATGCCCCTCTGATAAAGTGAATTATTAGTGCATTTCAAAAGTAAAATGTGCAATATACACTATACATGGAGGTGCATATATGGCAAGAAAAAAGAAAATTGACAAGGAAATGGGATTTCGTTTGAAACAGGCTAGGACTGAACAAAAACTGACCTATGAAGAACTGGCTGAAAAATCCGGCGTTTCCTCACGCTATATCAAGGAAATCGAAAATCATGGAAACGTGCCAAGCCTTGAAAAGCTGGGGCAGCTCATACGAGCCTTACATATTTCCGCCGATCCGTTTTTTTATCCAACTGTCCCGGCAGACAACCTCGACTACCAGCGGCTGTTGGTTTATCTGTCACAATGTACAGAAGAACAGATTATAACAATTCTCGCTATTGTGGAAGCCTATCTTCGGACATATAAAAATTTTTCGAAGTAAATCCACTCCCTCTCCTATCTCTTTTCTAAAACAAAGGCGGCTGCCCTTAGCCGCCTAATTACCTCCTTCCTCTGCAAAACTGTGGCTTGTTTCGCTATACAGAACGCTTCTTTTTAAGGAAGCAGAATATGTCATCATTTGTCATTTCTTCTCAATGTAATAATTGCATGGCATATCAAGCCAAATACAAGAGAAAAACAGCCACCGCCAAATAGTGATGCTCCCCATCCTGCACCCGACATTGTCATAAAACCGCCAACAAAGAAAATACCAATGCCAAGAAATATACCAACACCATAAAAAAGTCCAATTGCCATATCGTACTTATTAAATTGTCGTTTCTCCTTTTTTTCATATGTTTCCATCTTTGTTATTACCTCCTTCGCAAAATCGTCCATGT
>JAEWPQ010000025.1 GCA_023460575.1 Bacillota bacterium | reverse complement strand
GTTTCCTTTCCACTCTGGAAGAAAACGGTCAGTTAGTACGAATCAAGGAGGAGGTTAATCCAGAACCGGATATTGCAGCAGCAGGCAGAGCTGCGGCAAACATTGAGAGCGGTCCGGCAGTTTTATTCGAAAAGGTAAAAGGATATCCTTACAGCGTAGTCACCAACGTGCATGGTTCATGGGCCAATCATGCTTTGATGCTGGGAATGGACAAAACAGCATCAACCAAAGAGCAGTTTCATGAAATTAACCGCAGATGGGAACGCTTCCCGGTTAAACCTGAAATTCTGAAAAGAGAAGAAGCACCCTGTAAAGAAAATACCATTGATAAAGCAGAGGATATCAATCTGTTTGAACTCCTTCCATTGTACAGAATCAATGACCAGGATGGAGGATTCTTCCTTTCCAAAGCGTCTATTATCACGGCAGATCCCAATGAGCCTGATAATTTTGACAAGCTGAATGTAGGTACATACCGCATACAGGTTAAAGGCAAAAACCGTGTGGGCATTCAGGCGCTGGCATTTCACGATATCGCAATCCAGCTGGAAGCTGCTGAGCGGAAAAACGAAAAGGTTCCGATTTGTATTACGGTAGGTAACAGCCCGCTGGTGACCTATATGGCATCGACTCCGGTTATGTATACTCAGAATGAGTATGAATTTGTAGGCGCGCTCCAGGATGGGGTTCCGACCCAGATTGTTCAGTCCGATCTTTATAAGAATCTTTATGTTCCTGCCGGTTCTGAGGTTGTTTTGGAAGGTTATATTGAGCCAAGGGTACGTGAGGTAGAAGGCCCGTTCGGTGAATTTCCGGGTTCCTACTCAGGTTCCAGACGCCAGTGCGTAATTACTATTACTCATGTAACTCACAGAACGAACCCGATTTTTGAAAACCTGTATCTTGGTATTCCGTGGACCGAAATCGATTATCTTATGGCGTTAAATACATCGGTTCCCCTTTACCAGCAGATAAAACGGGATTTCCCGGAGGTACAGGCTGTTAATGCCATGTATACGCATGGAATCGGCTGCATTATTTCCACAAAGGTGCGGTTCGGCGGCTTTGGAAAAGAAGTGGCATTCCGTCTCCTTTCCACTCCTCACGGAGGCTCGTACAGTAAAATTATTATTATTGTTGATGAGTTTGTTGATCCATTTAATCTTCCCCAGGTTATGTGGGCGCTCACAACCCGTGTAAGACCGGATAAGGATGTTGTGGTTATTCCAAACTGCCCGGGAATGCCTCTTGATCCATCCTCTTACCCTGCGGGAATGCATTCCAAACTGATTATTGATGCGACAACTCCAAAGGATCCAGAGCCTAATCCAAGAGAAGTTGAACTTTTAGAGCCGCCTGCAGGCTATGAAAAGTATGAAGCTTTGATTCGTAAACTGATGGCAGAGATGTAAGCTCTATAACGAAAGGAGAATGAAACTATGAAATGTCCCCGCTGTGACGGAAATAAAATTGAAGTGATTGCAACCTCTCCTGTAGGAAATGTCTGGGAAGTTTATGAATGTATGGATTGCTTTTATTCCTGGAGATCCACAGAGACTCCCCACATTCATGAAAAGTTTAAGCTTAAAAAAGAACAGATAGAAAATTTGCAGATTATTCCCCCGATTCCCCCTCTTGATAAATAATTTTTGAGACTCTAATCGTGAAAGGAGAAGCTTCAGTGACATTCACTAAACAGAAATCAGGTTTTTTAATCGGTATTATTATTTTTGTTCTTGTCCTACTTCTTCCGCTTGACGGCCTGTCCAGAGAAGGGCAGATCTGTCTTGGATTAACCTTAATGACCGTAGTCTGGTGGGCAGCACAGGTTGCCCAGTCAGGCTACGTGGGGGGATTCTATCTGGTCTCCGTCTGTCTTTTAAAGCTCGCTGATACGAAAGTGGTATTTGCGGGCTGGACAACATCAACCCTGTGGCTGGTCATTGGTGCCTATATGATTGCAGCAGCTGTTAAAAAGTCAGGATTAGGGGAACGTATCTCTTATGCCTACATCCTGAAATTTGTAAGCTCGTGGAAGAGCATCATCATCGGCATTTTTGTATTGACCTTTATTTTATCATTGTTTATCCCCCACCCATGGCCGCGGGCGTTTTTAATCATGTCGGTCATGTCAGTAGTGATTAAGGCGGCAAATATGCCGAAGGAGGATGCAGTTAAGGTGGGATTTACGGTATTTGCCGCTTCTGTTCCGGTTTCACTTATTTTCTTAACCGGAGATTCCGTCATTAACCCCCTGGTAGTGACTTACTGCACCACGGAAAGCATCAATTTTGTACGCTGGTTTCAGATTATGGGACCACCTGCCCTGTTTTTAAGTATTACAACCATGCTTTTGATTCTGTTCCTGTTCAAGCCGTCAAAAGAGGTTGCAGTCAATTTTGATGAAGTGCGCACGGCTCAGTCAGCTCTCGGAAAGATGACTGAAAAGGAGAAGAGAACCCTGATCTGGATTCTGATCGCAATCGGTCTCTGGCTTACCAACGGTATTACCGGTCTTGATGTAGGCTGGGTCACTCTGGCAGTGGCAATGTGTATGGCTCTGCCGGTAATCGGTAATGTCCTGACGGTGAAAGAGTGGGGAGATGTTCCGGTTCATGTTCTGGTATTTTTAACTTCTGCTATTGCCATTGGAAAAGTGGGAGCGGTAACCGGAATGAATGAATGGCTTGCAGCGACCCTGCTTCCCAAAACCATGCCGGGAAACATACTGGTACTGTCCCTGATGATTGCGGCAATTGCAATCCTGATCCATATGTTTATGGGATCTGTCATTGCAGTAATGGGTGTTGCCATACCGGCAATTCTCGTCTGTACCAATGCACTGGGAATCAATGAGCTGGCAGTGATTTTTGTTATTTATCTGGCCATTTCCGGCCATTATATTCTTCCTTTCCATCACCTTAATATTCTGGTTGGACAGGGAGAGGAAAACGGAATGTATACACAAAAGGAAACCGTAAAGATGGGGGTTCCGCTGCTTATTCCCATTTTCCTTACAGTTGCCTTTGCCATAGCGTGGTTTGCGGTGCTGGGCGTTATTTAACTGTTTTTAAGAGAGGTGTTTTAATGCGAATTATTGTAGGAGTATCAGGAGCAACCGGTGTTGTTATGAGTCTTTATCTGCTGAAAGCACTGAAGAGTTTTAAGGATTGTGAGGTACATCTGGTGGTATCGGATTGTGCCAGAAAAACCTGGGAGCTGGAGACGGATTATCCCTTTGAGAAGCTGACTGAACAGGCAGATTATTATTATGATGTACATAATCTTGCCGCAGCCATATCAAGCGGCTCTTATCAGACAGACGGAATGATTATATTGCCCTGCAGTATGAAGACACTGTCCGGAGTTGTAAACGGTTTTACCGATAATCTCCTGATCCGGGCAGCTGACGTCTGTATGAAAGAAAACCGGAAAGTGGTTCTTTGCACAAGAGAAATGCCTCTTGGAAAGGTTCATCTTCGAAACATGAATGAGGCTGCAGATTTAGGCTGCACCATAATTCCTCCCATGCTGACTTTTTACAACGGTGCCCGTTCTCTGGACGATCAGATCAATCATGTGGTTGGAAAGATCCTGATGCAGTTTGGACTTGATTTTAAAAACTTTGTTCCGTGGCATGGTGCAGAATAACTGCAGACAAGAGAGGGAGAGAAATTATGATAAGCAAAATCTGGGGATCCGGAAAGTATGCAGTAAATCTCTGTGTCCATGTGACGAAGGGAAATGGTCTGGCGGTTTTTATAAGCGGCGGCGAGAAACCCCATCTTGGCGGAGTGGCATTAGCGTCTCCCGGCGTACCAATAGATGGACAGCAGCTTTCCAGCTGTGATTTATGGACCCTGACGGTACCCGGGCACAAGGACGCACAGCTGGCACAGAGAATTGCAAAGAAGCTTTGTAGTGCAGCCGGAGAGCCGGTGTCTGTAAGCCTGGGTGTTCATGTTGAACATGCAACAGCGGAGGACATTAAGCTTTTGTGTGATAATGTGGAAGCTGCAGCAGATTTATTTTTAAAGGAATATCTTGAAAATGACTGATTGGAGTAATTATGGATCAATTAATTTGTGTTGACATACTGGATCGTAAAATTGGAGAAGCAACCAAAGAGGAGTGTCACCAAAAAGGATTGCTTCACAGGGCTTTTTCGGTATTTCTGTATCACGAGGGGAAATTGCTGCTTCAGAGGCGTGCATTGGAGAAATATCATTCCGGCGGGTTATGGACCAATGCATGCTGCTCCCACCCCCGGAGTCAGGAAGCCTTAGAGGAAGCAGTTGAAAGGCGGCTTTATCAGGAACTTGGGGTCGCCTGCAGCTGTGAAGAGGCAGGTTCGTTCGTTTATTATCACAAGTTCCATCAGGATATGTTTGAATATGAATATGATCATATTTTTATTGGTCAGTATAATGGAGAAATCAGTCCGGACCCCAATGAGGTTATGGATCTGAAATGGATGGAAATTGCTGATCTCTCTGAAAGCATGCTGCAAAATCCCGAGCGATACACCGTGTGGTTCCTTACTGCAGCACCTATAGTTATTAAAAAACTGAAGGGCGGATTAGAACCAGGCTAAAAACCTGGATTTTTCGCTGTCCAGAGATAGATTGGTTAAAAATAAATATACAATGGGAGGTACACTTATGAGTGACAAAAGAGGTTTTAAAGATTTTATAAGAGGGTTATCAGTAAAATGGAAGCTATCATTAGGATTTGGAATTTTATTTGCAATATTACTGATTTCTCTTGCAACATCGGCTCACAGCATATCAAAAATAGGAGCGCAGGTAGGGATGTATTCAAAATTCACCTATCCCCTTACCACCTATAATTTAACGGCGCAGCGGGAAATGGTGTCTGTCCAGAGATATTTGCTGATGACTATTCTTCAGAAAGAAGCAGGGGAGGATTATCAGTCATCCCTTGATTTATCTGGAAAAAGTGCAGAAAACTTTATGACCGTTCTGGAAGAGTTTGCAACCCATCAGCGCAGTTCAGCTAATGATAAGAACATAGCAGATGTCAAGGCACATGTACAGGAAGCTGAAATCGCGCGTAATAAAATACTTGATATAATTAAAGATCCCTCAAATAAAGATTCCAAGGATGCTTATCTCATTTTCCAAAATGAGTTTTTACCTGCTTTTAATCAGATTGCAGATATTATGGAACAGATGAATGTTGTTGGAGCACAGAAGGCAGATATTCAGAAACAGACCGCTCAAAGTGCAATTGCCCAGTCGTGGGTTATTCTCTGTGCTGTACTGGTGCTGTCTACGTTAGCAACACTTGTGATCATTTTTGTACTTACGAGAGCAATTTTAATTCCTGTCAGAGAGATTGAAGCTGTTTATAAAAATATGGCAGAAGGAAATCTTCATTCCGAAATTAAGTATGAAAGCCGTGATGAACTTGGACGCATGGCCGACAGTATACGATCTACCAATATAAGACTTGTTTCATATGTTGAAGATATTATTGCCAAACTCACAATGCTTTCACAGGGGAACATGAACTTTACCGTTGACCTGGATTATATTGGCGATTTCTCATCAATTAAGCAGTCAATATTAAACACCATTGCTTCTCTTAATTCAACCATGCAGGTAATTCATTCTGCTGCAGAGCAGGTGAATTCAGGAGCAGGTCAGGTTTCTGATGCTTCCCAGGCACTTGCATCAGGGGCAACAGAGCAGGCAGCAACCATAGAAGAGCTGACAGCTTCCATTCACAGTGTAACAGAAAAAGCGGAAAAAAATACAATATCAGTGCAAAACGCAACAGAATCTGTTTTCCAGGCAGGCCAGGGAGTGGGAGAAAGCAACAACAGAATGAAGCAGCTGAATGAGGCAATGAGAGAAATCAGCCATTCTTCTGAGGAAATATCCAAGGTAACAAAAATTGTGGAAGATATTGCTTTCCAGACAAACATACTGGCGTTAAATGCGGCAGTGGAAGCAGCAAGAGCCGGAGAGGCAGGCAAGGGTTTTGCTGTTGTTGCGGATGAAGTGAGAAATCTGGCTGCGAAATCAGCAGAAGCGGCCAAACAGACGGCAGATCTGGTACAGAAATCTACTGATAAGGTAGCAGAAGGAGAGCGGATGGCAAATGAAAGCTTAAAGCTTTTAGATGATGTAGCGGAAAAATCGGCAATGGTTGAAAAAGCCATTAAGCAGATTGAATCCGATACTCAGGATCAGGCAAACTCCATTGTTGAGATTAACCAGGGTCTTTCCCAGGTTTCTGCAGTCGTACAGACCAATGCTGCAACTGCAGAGGAGAGTTCTGCTTCCAGTGAAGAGCTTGCCGCACAGGCACAGATTCTGAGAGAACAGATTTCTAAATTTAAGCTTTCCGCGGTATCCGGCACCACAGGCATAGAATCATTCTCTGTAAAGAGTGTGGAACCGGAATTAAATCAGTCTGCTGTTTATGATCATACGTCCGGAAAATATTGAAATTATTAACACAATTGCTCCGTTTTCCGTTATAATGATACGGTAGCCGATGAAACAATGGATAAAACATAAAGGAGGACTGCTATGTTAGGGATTATCGGAGCAATGGATGTGGAAGTGGCAGAAATAAAAGAATCCATGAAGGGCGTGACGGTTGAAACCATAGCGGCAATGGATTTTTATAAAGGAACATTAAAAGGAATGGAAGCAGTTGTAGTACGGTGCGGTATTGGAAAGGTCAATGCCGCCATCTGTACACAGATTCTGGCAGATCATTACCATGTTAGTGCAGTCATTAATACTGGAATTGCCGGTTCTTTAAAGAACGAGATCAATATCGGAGATGTGGTGCTTTCCACAGATGTAATGCATCACGATATGGATGCGACGGGCTTTGGTTACCCGGCAGGACAGATTCCACAGATGAAGGAATTTTCATTTCATGCGGATGAAAAACTTCGCAATCTGGCTGAGAAGTGCTGCAAAGAGGTGAATCCTGAAGTTGGAATTTTTAAAGGAAGAGTGGTTTCAGGGGACCAGTTTGTTTCTGACAGGGTTAAAAAAACCTGGATCTCTGATACATTTCAGGGATTTTGTACGGAAATGGAGGGGGCTGCTATTGCACAGACCGCCTACTTAAACCATATACCATTTCTCATTATCAGAGCAATTTCAGATAAGGCGGATGACAGCGCAAATATGGACTACAGCGAGTTTGAACAAAAGGCAGTAAAAGCTTCCGTGAACCTTATTTTAGCTATGACGGAAAAATATTCAGATTAACTTAAGAATCGAATCCTGACAGGATTTGACGAACGATTCTAGGCTCTCTCATCTTCCCAAAGGCAGTCCGGGTGTTTATAATAAACCTATCACCCGGAGATGCCGGGAAGAAAGGGGAGCTATTATTATGCTGGAATTTTTACAGA
>JAEWPQ010000024.1 GCA_023460575.1 Bacillota bacterium | reverse complement strand
GCATGTTCCACGGACCATGCTCCATTCGTCTGAATCTGGCTCTTCCTTTCAGCAGAGTTGAGGAAGCAATGAAGCGCCTGAATGAGTATGTTTTTAACGCCAAATAAATTCACAGAAAAACGAGGTGCACTATATGGGAAAAATATATGTAAATGATAAGATGCGTGATTTTACATTTGATACACCTTTTCGTAAAAATGTCCGGCTCAGTGAGGCAGCAGGAGGAAAAAAACTGGCTCTTGTATTTCTCCGCTATTATGGGTGTACGCTTTGCCAGTACGACCTTTCCCAGTATGCCAAAAATTATGAAAAAATTACGGCAGCAGGAGGCGAATTGCTGGTGGTTCTGCAGAGCGATCCGGATTTATTAAGGGAAGATATGGGGAAAGAAGATATGTTCCCGTTTGAGATCGTCTGTGATCCCAAAGAAGAGCTGTACCGGGAGTTTGAAATTCTTCCTGCAGCAAGTAAAAAAGATTTGGCGGGACTGAAGACCATGGTGAAAGTGGGGAAAGCCATGGCAGCAGGCTTCTCTCATGGAAGGTACGAGGGGGAAGAACTGCAGCTGCCGGCAGCATTCATTCTATTGCCAGACCTTACAGTCACATACGCTCATTATGCAAAGGTGATAGATGATGTTCTGGATGCAGATCAGATTGTGGAAATGATGAATTAATTGTACAATAAGAGAACCGTTGCTAAAAAGTTCAAGTCACGAGAGCAGCGGTTCTTTTATTTTTCTACAAGGAGATCCCTGCTTATGATTATTCCGGTATCCTTCACTGTAATTGTTTTTGCATCATACTCTAACAATCCGTCTGATCTCATTTTCTGAAGTTCTCTGCTTAAGGAAGATCGTTGTATTCCCAGTCTTTCCGCCAATTCTTTTTTGGATATGTTAAGCCTGATTACATAAGACTTTTGTAAATAATACTGATATCCCAGATAATCCACAATCCGCTGTCTGATTGTCTTCATGGATATGGAATCAATTTTTTCTGTAAGCATCAGGGATTTATCCGCAATCTCTGCCATAAGTCCGCTCATAAACCGGTCATTGGAGTGACAGAGTTCCAGGATCAGTTCTTTGTAGATATGAAGTATGACAGATCTGCATTCCGAAACAATTGTCATTGGGTAGACATGTTTGCTTGAGAAAAGAAGATTCGCCCCTAAAATGTCAGCACCGGTGAAGACGGTGATTTTTAATATATTACCAGAGGAGTCAATTTTCTGGACGGAGACTTCTCCCTCAAGTACAATATCCATGGCGGAGCATACTTCATTCTGAAGATGAATGATCTGTCCCTTCGTATAGGTATTGACTGCATAGCGGGCATTTTTAAACAGCTGTATAAACTGCTCCTCTTTAAAATCTTTAAATAAATCAAGGTTTAAAAGCAAAGTTGAATACTTTTCTATATTTATTTTTCTCACGCTCCTGATTAGTTACCATGGTAACTTTATTATTTGTCATTCTAAAGTATACTATGTTAAAACTAAAATTGAAAGGAGCATTTTTATGCTTGAAAAAACTTATGATTTCTCAATCCTGGACACAAAGAATATTGAAAAACTGGTGGATGATGACAACCTGCAGCTGAATCATATGATTCTGCCAAATGGGGAGCGGCTTCCGGAGCATTATTCAAACTCCAATGTCTACATGATTATAGTAAGGGGCATCATGTCTCTGGAACTGGATCAGCAGGGGGTGCACAAATATCATGCCGGGCAGATTATCGCAATTCCATATCATGCAAAAATGAATGTTGTAAACTGCGATGATGAGATTCTGGATTTTTTTGTGGTGAAGGCTCCAAACCCGGCAAAATACGGGAGGGAATAACATGGACATTTTTACAGCCTTATTCTGGATCATTACGCTGGTGTGGTTTTTTGTTTCAATTGCCAAAGATAGAAAGAAAACGTTTGGTGCACTTAAAATGTCGGGCGGAATGATGAAGGGTATGGCAGGTGAAATACTGGCAATTTTATTTTTAATCGGTTTAATCATGACCTTTGTTCCCCAGGATACAGTCAGACATTTTATGGGAGAATCCAATCTTCTGATTTCCACAATTATTTTTGCATTGATTGGCTGTATTACATTGATTCCGGCTTTTGTGGCATTCCCGCTGGCAGGATCTCTCCTGGATGCAGGAGCAAATCTGGTTCCTGTGATTGCATTTCTCACCACCCTGACAATGGTGGGGATCGTGACTTTTCCCCTGGAAAAGAGAGAGTTTGGATTAAAATTTACCTTACTTAGAAATTCTCTCAGCTTTGTTTTTGCAATTTTGATTGCGGTTATTATGGGGGTGATTTTATGATTAAATTAAAACAGGCAGTTAATAATAACAGACTATTGGTGTTGGTTATTCTGATTTATTCTGTATTGTCAGTGTTAAGTCCTGATAAAGCAGCGCAGGCATTGAAAGGCAGTTTATATTACGTGAAGGAAATGCTGATGATAATGCCTGTCATTCTTGTGCTGACTTCACTGATTACAGCGTGGGTTCCAAGAAAAACCATAGAAAACAGCTTTGGCAGCGGGGCAGGAGTGAAAGGATCCATTCTTTCATTTCTACTGGGCAGCTTTTCCGCCGGTCCCATTTATGCCGCGTTTCCTGTTTGTAAAACTCTTTTGGAAAAAGGAGCGGGCATTTCTAATATTGTAATAATATTAAGCACCTGGGCTGTTATTAAGGTTCCCATGCTTATAAATGAGGCTAAATTTTTAAGCTTAAAATTTATGATAATACGATGGATTTTAACCACTGTATCCATTTTTATAATGGGTTTTATTATGTCCAGGCTGATAAAGGCAGAGGACATTCCGGTGGAGCATTCGGATGAGGATCCACAAAGCAGGGGGTTAACTGTAAAATCTGCCTGCTGTATGGGGTGCGGATTATGCACCAGAATTGCACCGGATAATTTTGCTATGGAGTCAAAAAAGGCAGTTGTCCTTTTGCCGGTGGGTAATGAGGCTCAGCAGATGCGCGTTCTTGAAGCCATAGAAAAATGTCCGGCTAAGGCAATCGGATTAAATTTTAAGGAATAATTATTCTATTACCGGGGGGTTCCCCGGTTTTTTATTGTTTTGGTATACCATTGTTACTGCAATTGAAAAAACAAATGTTAACCTAAAAATATAAAAGGTTTTAAGGCCAGCCGTTAAAAAACGAATAACATTAATATTTTTATGAACTTATTAATTCAAGGGAAAGAATGAAATCAGAAGAGTATACAAGCATAATTTTGGGATTATTTGAAGATATTACTGAAGGAGAAGAATCATTTGAATTAAAACGTATGTTTGATTTAAATGTAGACGAGTATGATATTGAAGATTTGATAAATAAGCATACTTTAATTTACGACAGTAATCGTACTGGCATTGGTACCCCATAACAAAACAAATAAGTATAGATTATTAATAAATCAATTTTAAAAATTCAGACATGGCAAACGTAATATACCGGTTCTTTTTGCAAAAGAAACAGATATTACGTTTGCTTTTTTCTTCGTCAAGCTTGTAATAGACCATGTCTTTCAGAGCCGGTGATTTACATAAAAGAGTATCGCTGACAAAACAGATTCCCATCCCGGAGCAAGCAATGTGATATGCAGTTGACTGCTGATCCAGTTCAAACAGGATATCAGGTTTAAAACCATTTGCTTTACACAAATGAGCGCCCCTTTGCATGGTATCATTGTTTGGCTTCAGCATTATGAAGGGGTATTCTTTAAAAGCAAGCAGCGGCACTACAGGAATATTGGAGTCCTGACAGGCATTTGTCCGGATCTGTTCCAGAGTAACCTGATATTCCAGAAGATCTTTATTAATTTCGTATTTTTGTGGAACCGCGATCATTAAATGCTCTTCTTTGTATAAAAACGAATCAAACTTGGATTCGCACAGGGTGCTGTTATCTACGATAAAATCCAGTGATCCCAGCAATAGCTGGGATTCAAGATTGCTGGTATTGTCTTCTATGATCGTTACGTTAATTCCCGGATACTGATGGTGCAGACTGGAAATCAGAGGGGGTATGACATAAGAAGTAAATAAATTGCTGCCTCCGATGGTCAGAGTTCCGGTCTGTAAGTTCCTGGCATCATCAAGATAATTATGAAAGTCCTGCTCAATGGCCATGATTGATTCTGCTGCTTTTATGTATTTAAGTCCGCACTCGGTCAGCCCAATCGGTGTAGTGCTTCGGTCAAAAATCGGCATACCGATTTTGTTCTCAATTCTTTTGATGGTGGAACTCAAAGAGGGCTGTGAAATAAAGAGATTGTTAGCTGCTTTCGAGAAGCTCTTTTCTTTGTAGACCTCATAAACGTATTCTTTGCCGGAAAACATAGCCGCCTCCATATAAGTGTAGAGTTATGATAATTATAAACCAATTGATATTTGATTATAGTATAAATGTTTTATATACTTATTACAAGAATCAGATATCAAACATTTGTAAAAAGTGAGGGAATCCTATGAAAAACGGTTTGGATGATAAAGAGGAAGAGTATCGTCTTGAGAAAGATATTATTGGAGAGTTGAATGTCTCCAGGAATGCCTATTATGGTATTCAATCCTTAAGAGCAAAAGAAAATTTCAATATTACCGGGTTGAGGATGCATCCGGAGATCATTAAAAATCTGGTTTATATTAAAAAAGCTGCTGCAATTACAAATTTTGAAGCTGGCTTACTGAATGAAACAATTGCTATGGCAATCGTCCAGGCATGTGATGAATTGCTGAAAGGAAAGCTTCTGGAATATTTTATCGTGGATCCCATACAGGGCGGAGCAGGAACTTCCCTGAATATGAATGCCAATGAAGTAATCGCAAACAGAGCAATCGAGATCATGGGTGGAGAAAAAGGGGACTACAGCCTGATTAATCCCAATGATCATGTGAACTGCGGACAATCAACCAATGACGTGATTCCCACAGCAGGCAAAATGACGTGTTATGTTCTTACAAAGAAAGCATTAAAACAGCTGGGGCGCCTGCATAAAGCATTTGAGGAAAAATCAAAGGAATTCGATCATGTGATTAAGATGGGAAGAACCCAGCTGCAGGATGCGGTTCCCATTCGTCTGGGGCAGGAGTTCCACGCGTATGCAACTGCTGTCAAAAGGGATATGATCCGTATAGAAAAAGCACTTGAAGAAATAAGGTATGTAAATTTAGGCGGCACTGCCATAGGAACCGGAATTAATGCGGATGAACAGTATATGAAACGGATTGTTCCAAAGCTGAAAGAGTTATCCGGCATTGATGTAATACAGGCTTCCGATCTTTTTGATGCAACTCAAAGTCTGGATTCCTTTGTGGCTGTTTCCGGAACGGTAAAAACCTGCGCTGTCACGCTCTCAAAAATAGCCAGTGACTTACGGCTGATGTCATCAGGACCAAGAACCGGATTTGGAGAAATAAATCTTCCGGCAAGGCAGAATGGATCGTCCATTATGCCAGGTAAGGTAAATCCGGTAATTCCTGAGGTGGTCAATCAGGTGGCTTTTCATATTATTGGGAACGACCTGACTATAACGTTAGCTGCTGAAGCGGGGCAGTTAGAGTTAAATGCCTTTGAACCTATTGTATTTTATTCTCTGTTTCAATCCATTGATACTTTAACCTATGCCGTACAGACATTTGTAGATCACTGCATAACCGGTATAACTGCAAATGAGAAGAGATGCCGTCAATTAGTAGAAAACAGTGTGGGAGTCATTACCGCTTTATGTCCTCACATAGGCTACAGAGATTCGGCTGAGATTGCGAAAGAGGCCATTCGGACAGGCAGACCGGTAAGAGAGCTGATAATAAAAAAAGGAATACTGTCTCCGGCTGACGTAAATATAGTGCTGGATCCCATGAATATGACGAAACCAGGGATTG
>JAEWPQ010000023.1 GCA_023460575.1 Bacillota bacterium | reverse complement strand
TGGTACGGAACTTCTGATTAACAGGCAGCAGGAGAAATCGGTTTATGATGCTCTCTCTCAATATGATATTACGGAAAAGGTTATTTATTTTAATGGAGAATCAGGATATAAGATTGCGGAGTTTTATGAAGGTGCCCATAATGCCAACCCTGACAGCCTTGAGGAGATCTGCCGCTGCATGGCACTTGTACGGGAATTTCATAAATCTGGAATTGAAGTTTCCCACAGCTTCGATTTCCAGGAACGAATTGATTTTTATGAAAATCTCTGCAGGCGGTATGGAGCTGTGCCCTTTGAGGATTATTCTGAGGTCCGCAGTCAGATGGCTGAACTTTTACAGAATTTAGACAAGCTGGGGCATAAAAAGGTTCTGTCCCATCTGGATACGGTGGTGGACAACTTCCTTATGCTTCCGGATGGAACGGTTCGTCTGATCGACTGGGAATATGCCGGTATGTGTGATCCTCTTGTTGATATTTCCATGTGCGCAATTTATTCCTATTATAATGAAGAAGAAACTGACCGGCTCATCGAGATTTATCTTAAGCGGAATCCGACCACTGAGGAACGGTTCACTGTTTATGCCTATATGGCTCTGGGCGGTTTTTTATGGAGCCTTTGGGCTATTTATAAGGCTTTTCTGGGAGAGGAATTTGGCGAATACACCATAATCATGTACCGGTATGCCAAAACTTATTATAAAAAATGTAAGGGGCTTCCGAATTTTTGACATTTTTGGAAATTTGTCTGCAAATCGTAATAAAATGTTTAGGTATTATGAATAGCACTATGTTATAATGTCTCTATGTGCAAAATAGATTTGGCTAAAACAGGAGGAAGTAAACGGTATGCGATACGGAAAGAAAACAGCGGCTCTGCTGCTTGCAGGACTTGTAGGGACCGCAGCTTTGATACCGGCTAATACAGCCTGGGCCGCAACTGGATGGGTGCAGGAAGGTTCTCATTGGAAATATTTAGATGGGGATGGATCTGTTCATAAAGGCTGGGTTAAGACATCTGACGGTACGTTTTATTATCTTGATTTAACTACCGGTATCATGGCTGCCGGATGGAAGCAGATCAATGGAAACTGGTATTATTTCCATTCTAATGGTTCCATGGCAACCAAGTGGATTAAGGACGGTGGTAAATATTATTATCTGATGGACGATACCGGGGTTCTCGTAAAGGGCTGGTTGAAAATCGGCAGCAGTTACTACTATATGAAAGGTGACGGTGCTATGGCTACCGGCTGGAGAGAGATGGATAACGGCTGGTACTATTTTAAAGAAGACGGCACCTGTATCATTGGCTGGGGACAGGTTGGCAACGACTGGTTCTATTTCGGTTCTGACGGCAAGATGGTCACCGGCTGGAAACAGATCGACAATGCCTATTACTATCTGAATGCTGATTCCAAGTCAGTATTAGGTAAGATGATGACGGGCTGGCTCAGTGACGGCACCAACAAGTACTATATGGATACCAGCAATGGAAAGATGGCTCATGGCTGGAAACAAATTGAAGGATCCTACTACTATTTCAGCGATTCCGGACATATGACTACCGGGTGGATTCAGCTTTCAGGCGTTTACTATTATCTGGACCCGTCAACTGGTAAGATGGCGGCAAATACCACACTCACCATTGATGGTAAGAGCTATAGCTTTGGTTCCAATGGGGCATATCAGAACGGCTCTTCCGGAACACCGGCGGGAGCGACAGGCAGCAATACTCCCGGAGGAACGGGCAGCAACAGCAACAGCACCGCCCCTGGAGGCACCTCTACAACCAATTCCGGAGGACCGGGCGGATCATCTACAGGAGCGAGTAATTTAAGCAGTCCTCCCACCAGTCAAACCAACGACACACCGGGCGGAACCTCGAATCCATCCGGCAGCGGTACATATCAGTTAGCACCTGGATTAACCAATGGACCAGGTTGATCATTGAACGGATTTTTCTGTGTGGGTATCTGCACCTTTCCGCAGATGCCTGCACTTATTTTTTCGTCTTCTTGTGTACATAGGAACATTTTTCTCTAATAATACTTAAGGAACAAAGGAGGATTTAACTTTGAGATACACAAAAATCAGTATGCGCTTTGCCACTGCTGCACTCAGCGCTTTTATCGGCATGTCGGCCGGCTTCTACTCGGTTATGAACACTCAGGCAGCGCCCTATGAACGGGTAAATGGTTATTATCAGCTAAAAGACGGCACCGTCATAAAAGAAGCAATCGCCAGAGGAATTGATGTTTCCCGCTGGCAGGGGAATGTGGACTGGACCGCAGTTGCCGCCAATGATGTCAGTTTCGTAATGCTTGGAACCCGCTCTAAAGGTGTAATTGACCCTAATTTCCACACAAATGTGCAGGGTGCCTCAGCAGCAGGGCTGAAGGTAGGTGCCTATATCTATTCCCTGGCTACCACCACAGATATGGCCAGAGCTGAGGCGGACTTTGTTCTGGATCTTGTTAAGGACTATCCCATTTCTTTTCCCATTGCCTTTGATGCAGAGGACAGTTCCACACTGGGAACGCTCCCGCCCTATCAGGTAAGCCAGATCATCAACGCGTTCTGTGACCGCATAAGAGAAGCCGGGTATCATCCCCTTGTTTATGCTAACGACTATTGGCTGGCAAATAAGATTGATTTGTCTCAGATGAAATATGATATATGGGTTGCCCGCTATGAAGCAAAGCATACGTACCAGAACCCGGCTATGTGGCAGGTTAGCAGCACCGGACAGATTCAGGGAATTAACGGAAATGTGGATATTGATTTTCTGTATCAGGATCTGACTCCAAAGCTGCCAGGCAATCTTTGGAGAAAAATCGGAGACAAGACATACTATTATCAGAACTACGCCATGCAGAAGAACACCTGGATCAACGACGGAACAGGCTGGTTCTATATGAACAATGAGGGGCAGGCATCTACCGGCTGGTTTGATAAAGACGGGCAGCGTTACTATCTTGATGATACCAACGGACGTATGTTTACCGGATGGAAACAGCTTTCCGACAAATGGTACTTCTTCAATGCAGGCGGCTCCATGAATACCGGATGGCTGCTGGATAATGGTGCAAAATATTACTTGAATTCTGACGGTACCATGGCTACGGGCTGGGTTGATTTAAACGGACAGCATTACTATATGAGTGATTCCAACGGACAGATGAAGACCGGTTGGATGGATTTAAATGGAAAACGGTACTATTTACAGGATAGCGGTGTTATGGCAACCGGCTGGATTGACTTAAATAACAAACGCTATTATTTAAATAATGACGGTTCCATGGTAACCGGATGGCACACAGATGGAATGTCTAAATATTACATGGCTGATGACGGCAGTGCGTCTACCGGATGGAAGCAGCTGGATAACAGCTGGTATTATTTCAATACCAACGGCATCATGAGCACAGGTTGGGTTAATGCCGACGGAAACTGGTATTACCTGGCAGGCGATGGTAAGATGCAATCCGGATGGCTGGATGACCGGGGTGCTAAATACTACTTGAGCAACTCTTCAGGTAAGATGACCGTTGGCTGGCGGCAGGTTGACGGCAGCTGGTATTATTTCGGAGAAAGCGGCGCTATGGCATCCGGTATGATAACGGTTAATGGCAAGCAGTATTACTTAAATCCTTCTGATGGTAAGATGAAGGTATCAGAAACCTTTACAGCAGACGGTGTTTCCTATACGGCAAATGCAGACGGTGTCTGCATATTGACTCCTGCTGAAACGACTCAGGAAACGACTGGTGAAACACAACCTCCCGCAACTGGTACAACACCACAGAATAATTCCAACGGAACAGGCAATACAAATTCCGGCAATTCGGGAACAGTGAGCGAAACTGCACCGGGCAGGGAGATCGGACCTGGAATACGTTAAATAACTATATAGGAAAAGGCTTGGGAACGGAAAACTCCCAGGCCTTTCTCATTTTTTATTTTATTCTAACTCGAATAATTTATAATTCCTGTACAGCTGTTCACGAAATTTGGTATCGGAAACAGATCTTTGTAAGTCATCTAGTTTTCCTTCCGACAGCAGAATTTCAGTAAGACGTGCGAATCGGATTTCACCTTCCAGTCTCCCTTCCAGTCTCCCTGCCTCTATTCCTTCCAGTTTCCCTTGCCGCAGTCCTTCTCTCCGTCCTTCTGCTAATCCCTGTTGCAGTCCTTCTGCTAATCCTTGTTGCAGTCCTTCTGCCAGAAGTTCATCGAACTTAGTCATCAGCGTCATATAGATCAACCTCCATTCTTCATTTCTGCGTCCTTCCTCCACGCTAACGATTGCCTTCTTGACCAGCTTACCATTTGCTCCTGTTTGGAATTTGCCAGGAGATTTTAAAAACATTAGAAATTCCTTTAATTCGTCTTCGATTACTCCATGAGTTCCCTGGGCATTAACAAACACTTTGTAAGTTCCATCATTCAGCGCTATTGCCGGTAACTCTGTGCATCTGTTCTGGAAACTGTAAATATACTGTCCAAATCCAAAGGGATCAAAGGTACAGAGAAATATAATATAACTGTTTCCCAGTTCTTTATACATCTGTCCTTTCTGAAGCATGGCAGTATCCAACTGGCTTTGATAATATCTGCTCCTCTGCGGCAGATCTCTTTTGTTTGATGTCTGCAATTCCACATCAAAACTTCTATTTCCGCTTTTAGCAAAAACATCAAGTCTAACACCCTTAGCAGATGCATAAGTATCTATGCTTTCCTGCGAGCTGATAAAATCAATTCTTTCTATGGGGAAATTCAATATGCTCTCCAACAGCTGTCTGCACAATTCCCCATTGCTGCGCATCACATAAGAAAACATAAAATCGTCCGTAAGCTCAAGTTGCTCATACGGTTTATACTTTATCATTTGTTTCCTTTCCCTCTCCAGGGGAAATCAATAATCCTAAGATTATTATATCATTCCAGGAAAAAGGAATCAATGAATGTTTTTGGTCTCCTCAACAATATAAATCGGCCTGTCCTTCAGTTCTGCAAACAGAATCGCAATGTAATTTCCAATAATTCCAACAATCAAAAACAAAACCGCAAACATAAAACACATCAGAACAATAATCGTGGCATACCCACTTGGAGTTCCCACTCTTGCCCAGCTCCATATGGTATAAATCATCATTATAATTCCCATAATACCGGCCCCACAGCCGGCATAAATTCCAAGCTTTAAAGGGAGATTAGAAAAACACATAATGGTATTTATAGAAAATGCGATTAATTTCTTAATACTGTATTTACTTTCTCCTGCAACCCGGGTTCTGGCTTCATATTCAATCGTAGTCCTGTGGTACCCGATGTTTTGTACATACCCTCTAAGAAAGCGGACTTTTTCTCTGTAATTATTTTTAAGCACCTTTGCTGCTCTACCTGATACTGCAAAAAAATCAGAGGCGTTTGGCTCGAATTTTACATCAGAAAGCACATTGATCAGACGGTAGAATGCAGAGGAAGCAAAATTTTTAAACCAGCCTGCGGATTCATTTCTGGTACGGACCATGTTAATCACATCATAGCCTTCTTCCAGCGTTTTTTCAATCTGTGGTAAGTATTCCGGAGGATGCTGCAAATCTGCATCCATACATACAATTCCGTCACCCTGACTGTAATCTAATCCCGCAATCATGGCTGCTTCATGACCGAAGTTTCTGGAAAAGCTTATGACTTTTACCCGATCATCTAATTCGGACAGACGGGTAAGTACGGAAAGTGTCTGATCCTGACTTCCGTCATTTACAAAGATAAGCTCATACTTCCAGTTTAGTTTTTTCAAAATGCTGGCAGTTTCCTCATAGAACCGTTCAAGAGCCAGTTCTTCATTGTAGCATGATACAACCACCGATAATGTCTTTTTCATAAAATTGCTCCTTAGCTACTGGTTACCCTCTCGAAATACACTGTAACCATTTTCTTTTAATATAGTCAGTGCACTTCTCACTTTTTGTCCGCTGTCCTCCCGGCTGGGCCGGTATTCGAAATTGGCACGAAGTTCTTCGTCCGTCACCTGTTCAAATCTAAGGGCCAGTTCAGCCCTCTGTTCATACGCAGCTTTCCGGTGAGGAACTTTCTTTATCTCAATATAAGTGGTATAACAGTTTCCCGTAAGAAATATAACACAGGCAACTCCCGCTGCCAGCTTCACACCAGAACCAATCCGGTATCTCCTCTTTCTCAAAAGCAGGGCAAAAGTAAGAATAATTCCAAGTATACCGGTCTGAAACTGGAGAGCATATCTGGAGCTGAGACCGTAGTTTTCCAGAAGAAAGATCCATCTGGACAGCATGATCAGCACATGATTCAAACCTCCGGACATAATTAGAATAACCGGAAGAATGGTTTCCTCATAAAGACGGTAATACCAGTTGTACCAAAGTGCAAATACATATAGAGTGATTACCAGAAGTCCCATGGCCAGAAACGGACCATTTGCGCGAAAGATCTCTTCCGCTCTCTCTCCTTCGATTACCATGGAAGAAAATGATTTTATAAAAAATCGTACGAAAAATCCGGGGGTATCCATAAGCTGAGTGAGGAGTGAGACGGTCGCAGGCGCAGCATGATCTTCTACTGCATAGTGATTGCTCCATAGATATAAAAGGAACGGTACAAGGGTACAAATTCCGTAAATAAGCGGCCAAAGTCCCAGTTTACTCCTTTTAAACAGAAGCATCATGATACAGGCAAGAAACACTGTCACAGTATAGATAGCACAATACGGTCCTGCCACAAGAAGGGTTGTGAGAAACGGAAGTACCATCAGGCTGATCCGGTCACGAAAGCTATCTCTGCCGCTCCATACCCGGTCCAGAACTTCATAATGCCAGTAAAAAAGCGCAAATGAAAGAAAATGTGCAAATCCGCTTCCATTGTTTAGCATCTCCCATTTATTCAGACTGAAAAATACTGCCATCAGTACCAGAAACCAGCCATAAGGAAGCTTCTTACGCACGCAGTAAGCAGTTATGGCGGCACCGGAAAGTCCCAGTGCCAGCACACCCAGTACGCGGTCAAACATGATGTTGTAATCAAATAAGGTTATATTGATGATTCTTGCCAGATAGTTGATGGGAATCCGTGTCAGAATATCCGGCACGAAAAACAGTCCCGGGTTAAACACATTGGGAAGATAACTATTTACCAGACGTACATAGTCTGAGTAGATCCCGTCACAGGTTGCCGCAAAGATGTACCAGAGGCAGAAAATCGTTCCCAGAACAGGGACTGTATAGTAAAGATATTTTTGTTTCATCAATTCACCTCTGTCGCTTAATCGGCTGTAATTTCTGCAACAACAGCCAGATGCTTATCGCTTCGCTGCTCTGCTGCCGCCTGATAATAAAAGTTGCTTTCAAACGTTAATTCTGAGACTTTATATGGGGGGACATCAATCTCTGCAGACGCAGTGCTGGAATTGATGGAAACCACCGTTTTTTCTTTTCCTTCTGCCATAACTGTGATGTGTTCCAGTCCGGTTATCACACCTGGGTAATAGAATTTCAGTTTGATTACCCCTTGTTTTCCTGCCATAATTCTGATCTTTGCATCCTCATCCAGCCAGCCATCTTCATAGCTGCCGTAAACGCGCTGGAATTTTAAATCTTTTACGAATGAAGTCACGTCCTGAAAAGCATTATGTGCGGGATCCTCCCGCAAAATCAGCATGTTTGGCTGCACAAGTCCAATATCTCTGATGGAATCAATAAATGTAACTTCTGTTCCTTCTGCCAGACGTTTGCTGTCAAAGGTCTTAAAAAAGGTCCTTGCTGTAAAATCGCTCATTTCGTAAGTATTTCCCATGATATAGATCTTTTTCCCGAATATATCATCTCCGTACTTTCCATAGGTCTCTTCTGCGAGAGAATTATAACGGAGCTGAGAAGACCAGTAGTAAAGATTATCGTACTTGCCCCGGTAAAAGCTTTCAACAGGAAGCATGAGAAATCCGTAGAGTACAAACAGGCCGCAGTATAAAACAGGCCTGACAGAATACGCCTGTCCTTCTTTAGGCGGTACTGCCTCCCCGCATAAATATGCAGCAAACAGCCATGCAGCAGTCATGGAAACGTAGATCCATCTGGTTTCTACACGGATGGTAACGCTTGATGATCCAATGCACAATGCTATAAAAATAATAAATAATGCAACAATCCGAAGCCGTTCCTTTAATTTTCCCTTGTCTCTGAATAATACAAATAAAAATCTGATAACCATGATTAAAAGGGAAAAATTAGCGAGCATGACAAGAACCCGAACCCAGGAGGGAGACTGGCTCCAGCTTAATCCGCTTAAATAATCAGGTCCAGCATTGATTCCGAATATATAAAGCACCTGGCTGAGGGCATAATGAATGCTTTGGGATATGCTGAATGTATCGGCTACGGTCGTGCCTCCGGTCCCGGCAGGAGATATGCTTCCGATTGTGAGAAAACGTATGAACTGAACCCCCAGAAAAGCGCCGGTTGTACCAAGCCAATAGGAAACCTTCTTCTCTTTTTTCATTAAGAATGCAAAGAAAAACAAAGGAAGCAGAACCATATAACGCTCATGAACAAAACATACGGAAAAATACAGTCCCGCTGCTGTCCTGATATACCGGTCCGGCTGCTCTTCTCCGGATAAATAGCGATAAAGAAAGTAAAGAATTCCGATTGCCATCCAAAGAGCCATGCTTTCCATAAGGCCGTATACCTGACTGATCTGATAGTAGGACATTCTGGAAAGAAGATATAAGATTCCACAGCCAAATCCCACAAGCCACCGGTGGGAAAGACGCTTTCCGAACCGGTATATGGTGTACGCAATACAGCTGTTCAGCAGAATATTAAAAGGCACAAACCATTCCGTATGACTTCCAAGAATCATCATCTCAAGCCAGGCTGCCAGATAATAAACAAAACGAAACCGGGTGCTGCCTAATGGAAATACAAACTGCCGAAAGGTCTGTTCACCGTAACAGGACCAAAGATAGAGATCATCCATATATAGACCTTTTATTTTAATCCCTCTGTTAATGAAAAAAGCAAAGGAAACCAAAAGTAGAGCTGCAATGACTTCGTTCTTCCATAAAGCTTCCTTACCCATCCACTGTCTCTCTTCCATCTTTTCCTCCTGTTCTCGTAAAATTAAAAAAACCGTTCCTCCAGCATCAGACATAATGCATGATATACAGGCAGATGAAGCTCCTGAATTTTATAGGTTTCCTTCTCCGGAACCACAATGGATACATCTGCCGTCTCCTTTAGCTGTCCGCCATCCTTACCGGTTAGGCCAATGGTTTTCATGCCAATGGCTCTGGCAGCAGTCATGGCATACATGATATTTTTAGAATTTCCGGATGTGGAAATGCCAAGAAGGACATCTCCCTTTTTTCCATAACCGTATGTCTGCTGGGCATAGATTAAACTGCCGTCCACATCATTTAAATAGGCAGTGGAAAGTCCCGGGTGGCCTGTTAAAGCGATGGCTGGAAGCCCTCCCTGAAGTTTATCTGCCAGTTCCTTACCACGGACCGGGTCAGCCTCTAAAAGCTTTTGGGCAAAATCCCTTGAAACACTCCTGGGTTTTACAAAACCTTTCATCAGCTCACCCACGATATGTTCTGCATCCGCACAGCTTCCTCCGTTTCCGGCAATTAAAAGCTTTCCTCCGTTTTTATAACAGTTCTCTAAAATCTCATACGCTTCTTTGATCTCATCCTTCACACTGGTTAACACCGGATAACGTGTAAGAAGCTCCTCCAAATAGTTCATGGGTTCCATCAAACTCACACTCCTTCTCTTTGTAAAATCCAATCTGCTGCTGCTGTCATGTCTTTCGCATAAGCATCAAAGGCTTCCTTTTTCTCCTCACCGCTCAGGCCTTTATATATTTCTTTTCCATATCCTGTGCCTACAAGGACAGAACTTACACCATATTTATGTCCCGCTTCCGTATCCAGAAGTTTATCTCCGACCATATAGGAGTGGGACTTGTCCACCTGAAAATAGTTCTCTGCCATTTCAAACATTCCAATATCCGGTTTGCGGCAATGGCAGGACTTCTTATAAGCTCCGATTCCATAGTCCGGGTGATGGGGGCAGTAAAAGAAATGGTCTATTTCTGCTCCGTCTTCCGCAAGAAGGCGGTTCATATATTCATGCAGCTGATCTACATCTGATTCACTATAATATCCTCTGGCGACCCCTGCCTGATTGGTAACTACCACAAGACGAAATCCCTGCTCTTTTAAACGTTTTAATGCAGCAGAGACACCAGGAAGGATCACTAAGTCCGAGGGCCTGTGTAAATACTCCACTTCTTCATTGATTGTTCCATCCCGATCTAAAAAAACAATTTTATCCATGTTTGTCCTTCTCCTGCTGCCTGTTTTTTCATTTTCATTGTAAATGGAACTGATACTGACCGCCTGGTATGGAAACCCTGACATCTTCATAATCCCAGCGGGATTCATCGGTAATCCAGCTTTGGGCACCTCTTAACTCAAAGTTCCAGTCTGTCAGCTGGCCTCCTGCCGCTTCCATTCTTGCAGCCACCTTATGGCGTACATTATATGGACAGTAAACCAGTAAAAATCCACCGCCGCCTGCTCCCAGAAGCTTTCCTCCAAGTGCACCTGCTTTCAAAGCCTCTTCATAAAGCTCATCAATCTGGGGTGTGGTAATCTTGCTGCTCATCCTCTTTTTGCTTTTCCAGCCATAGTCCAGGAGCTTTCCAAAGCTGTATAAGTTGCCCTTTAAAAGCTCATCTTTCATGGCATAGGCAAGTGCCTTCACTTCACACATTGCTTCAAATGGATCCTTTTTCTCATAATTTGAGACCTGATCCTTGATAATGTTGGCGGATACATGAACATTTCCTGTATAGCAAAGCAGAAGGTTATACTGCAGTTCATGTATGATTTCCTTTTTGATTCTGAGGGGATTGACCACTACGTTATTACGCCCATGGAATTCAATAAAGTTAAAGCCTCCAAAGGTAGCGGCATACTGATCCTGATACCCGCCGTCTATCTTTAAGTCCTCCCTCTCCACCTGATAAGCAAGATCAGCCATGGCGTAGCTGTCAAGCTCCACGCCCTTCCATCTTGCCATGGCAGTTAAAAGGGCTACCATTACAGTAGAAGACGTTCCAAGACCGGATCCGGGAGGTGCGTCACACTGTAAATAAACTTCGCAGCCCTGTTTGATATCCATGGCTTTTAAAGCAGCAGTAACAAGATCCAGACGTCCATCGTATACATAGTTTTCTTTTGTATTATACTTTACTGTCATATCAAAATCCAGGGAATGGACGATGATCTGGTCATCTTGTCTGGGTACAATGGAGCAGTAGGCGTATTTATTGATGGTGCTGCCGATTATGGCTCCTCCCTGCTCGATGCAAAAGGGAGCAACATCTGTTCCTCCTCCACCAAAGCTGACACGCAGGGGAGCCCGTCCTCTGATAATCATATGATCACCCTTCCTTCCTTTACATCTTCCATAAAACGGTAATAATCTTCCGGAATACCGATATCAATGAAATATCCGTCATTTACCAGACCGCCAAGCTTTCTTCCTTCTGAGAGCCACTTTGGAATCATATCATGCTCAAGTGATACCTTACCTTCCGGTATGGTATCTAAAAGAGCGCGTTTCATTAAATAGAATCCACCGTTGATCGTTCCTTCTTTAGACTCTTCCACCTTTTCGTCAAAGGCTGTTAAACGGCTGTTTTCTAAAATTGCCTGCCCGTAACGGGATACATCAGGAACTTTCCGGAGAACCAGAGCCATATCAAGGTCCTTTTCCTCCATCAGTTCCGTGAAGCTGCTGCAGTCGATCTGATAGAAGGTGTCTGCGTTTAAAGCAAAAAACATTTCTTCTGTTATTTGTTTACCAGCATTTTTTATGGCTCCGGCTGTTCCTAACAGTTCCTCCTCGTAAGCATAAGAAACACGGATTCCCCATTTAGAACCATCTCCGAAATAATCTTCCACCATAGAACCTTTATATCCTACAGCGAAGATAATTTCTGTTACACCATAACTGATGAGCTGTCTCACCACATATTCCATAAAAGGTTTCTCTTCTATCAGCGCCATGGGCTTTGGCCGGTCACTTACTACGGAACGAAGTCTGGTACCAAGCCCGCCTGCCAGCAAAACTGCCTGCATCTTCATGTCCTCCCTTATCTGTTATCATCGGTTCTTACTTTATCTGTTCTAAAAATCCTCTCCCACCACGCTCCAGGCCGCATCAATGCTGTGATACGTCCGGATGTAGTTCTGGGTATTCTGACTCATCTGCCTCAAGCTGTCCGTATCATTATAAAGAGTGATTACTTCCTCTGCAAATGTCTCCGGCTCATCTCTTACCACCATCACCTTTTCTGCCTCAGGAATTCCCTCTGCTCCGATGGAGGTCGTTACAACAGGGGCCCCATAATAAAGCGCTTCAATTACCTTTCCCTTCACGCCTGCTCCATAACGCAGCGGAACTACCACAATCCGGCAGCTGGCATATAAACTTGCCAGTTCCTCTTCAGTCACAAAGCCTTTTACGATGATTCCGTTATCCGGCTGCTCCAGAGCCTTGATCTCATCAGTAACCTTGGAGCCGACAATGTAGAAATTAACTGGTATCTGTTCCCGGATTAACGGAAATATATCCCTGGCAAACCACAATACCGCATCTGCATTGGGCGGATGTGCAAAACCGCCGACAAACAGCAGTCCTTCCCTCTTTTCAAAATCATCAGGAATGTGATTTAAAAACTTATCAAAAACGTAAGCCACGATTGCTTTTACCGGTACGGAAGGCTCGATTTCATGAATCGCTTCCCGTTCAACATAGGACGGATAATAGGATACCGCCGCCTTTTTCATGAGACGCAGTTCCATGGATCTCCAGTATTCGGACGCCTCCCTCTTTTTAGGATCGCCCGTAAGCTCGTATTCCCTGCCTTCCCGCAGAAAATGCAGGTCATGACCATAATAAATCAGCTTCATGCTGGTATGTTCCCGTAGAAAATCTATATATTTCTGAGCGATATGGGGGCGGTTTAAATAAGCTGCCTTTATATCATCTCCATGTGTCTTTAACCAGTCCCAGATACCTGCCTGGTATTCCCTGCCGTAAAGAATCTCAATTCCCATCTGCTGCAAAGCGGTGGAGTATGGTTCTTCATGAAGGAAATTGTCTCCCAGGAACTTGACCACATATCCCTTATCAATAAACATCTTTAAATACTGGAATGTAGTTTTGGAACCAGCATCCCGGTCATAGGTAGGTACATAATGATCTACTACAAGGATGATATCCTTTCCCTGGCTTCTTTCCCTGGCACGGAATGGATCAGGGTTACCGTTGTTTTCGCTTTGCAGGCTGAACTGCGCCGCCCATTTTTCTTTCAGCTTTTTGCTGTTTTCCACCTGATAGCGTTTTAAACCGGAACCATTGACATCTGTGCCGTTTGAAACACCTTCAAAATGAATGACCTTGGAAAGGGGCTGATAAACCACACGGTAGCCGGCTTTACGCACTTCAAAGGCAAGATCGGAATCTTCACAATAAGCCGGTGCAAAGCGTTCATCGAAGCCGCCAATCTGTTTCCATAAATCATTGGAAAGAAGGATTGCAGCGCCGGAAATGTAATCCACATCTTTTACATAATTGTATTCAGGCTTCTCCGGATCGTCCAGACGTCCGTAATTCCATCCGGAGCCGTCGCTCCATAAGATACCTCCAGCTTCCTGAAGGCGTCCGTCCGGATAAACCAGCTTGGAACCCACCATTCCGATGGAAGAGTCTGACTCGATTAAATTCACCAGACTGTCCAGCCAGCCATCGGTCACCTGAGTATCATTGTTTAAAAACATGATGTATTTTCCTCTTGCCGACTTCGCCGCCTGGTTGCAGTTTCTTAAAAAGCCCTGATTGGTCTTATTGCGGTAGATCACCACATTCTCTGTGAATTTGGACAACTCTGCTGTGGCATCACTGGATACGTCATCTGCAATGATCACCTCATAATCCACATTTTTTGTATGCTCAAGTATGGAAAGCAGACAGGCGTAGGTATAATGGATCTGGTTGTAAACCGGAATGACGATGGATACCATGGGGTGCCCTTCTTTCACAAAACGAAGCTTTCCATGAATCCGGTATTCCTCACCGATTTTCATATCCCCTTCCATGAGATTTCTTCCCTCATCTGTCGTATAAAGGGAAATGGACTTTATGGGGTGGAGAATGGTTTCCTTCATATAAAACAGGATCTTCCGCTTTTTCGTACCTTGGGGGAATTTTTCATTAAAAATTCTTCCAAGTCTGCGCCATACCTTATAAAAGAAGGATTCATGCTTTCTTAGCTGTTCGATGATCCCCTGCATGGTTTCGCAGTCCTTTCTAAGGGATGCGATAATCATCTCCTGATTGGCTACATGGTTATCCGTTAAGCGTTTTTCTTCCTGCTGCTTTGTAATAGTCAGATCTTTTTCTTTTAACTCTGCTTTCATCTGGGCGATGCGGTCCTTGGTATCGTCAATGATCTGTGATACTTGAAACATGCTGTCAGGCAGTGCAAACGTCTCATGCATATAGTTTAAGAGATAAATCTGCTGGTTCTCACCATGGACATATTCCTGAAAATGGCGTTCCATGTCTTCATAAATTTTGATGAGCTCCCTGTCTACTCCCTGTTCTTCCATAAATACTTCCATAGAATCATAGTTCAGGATGCTTTTATACTGCTCATAAAAATAATAAAGCACCCGGAACTTTATGAAATTAACCGGAACAGGAAAAGAGAATACCCATTCGTAATCCAGACAGTAAGGACCGTCTTCTGTCATCATGATATTCTCAAAAAGGCAGTCAATATTTGAATGTTTAAATGCCCAGTCCCTCTTAATCTGCTCTCCGGTATCAGGCAGTACACCGAATACCTCTTCAAACTCCCCAGTGACACGGAAAGGCGTCATATAATCATCATGCACCTTTAAAATCATGGAAATACTCTCTTCCAGAGAGGCTTCCGGCACCTTTCCATTCTGAATCTCTCTGCCCAGAAGTTCGGCGTAAGTCTCACCTTTTAAGAACGCGAACCGGGCTGTGGTTCCATCGGCACTGACAGTCACGTCTGCCACATTTAACCCCTGATTCTGTTCCTTTAAATTTCTGTATTTTTCTTCAAAGGAACGGATGTGAGGAATTCCCTCTGCCGTCAGGGCAGACTTTTCCACATACGGCAGTCCATTTTCTTCCACAAGACTGGTACGTATCTGAAAAGCTTCTCTTCTTGTTTTATTATATTTTACAAAATTAATTTTCTTCATGACGGCTCCAAATGGTTAAAAATGAATTGGCAAATGTTTCAAACTGTTTTCCTTCACATACTTCATCAAACATCTTACCTAAATCGAATCGTAAATACTTGGGATAATCATAGGCAAGAATGGCGTGGGTTAAATCTCCCTTTCCCGGAAGATATCCGTCGGAGTAAAGAGTTACGGGAAGGCGGTAATCCGGCATGGGATAATAAAACTTCACAGTTCCTTCCTCACCTTCACTGCCGCATAATAGTTCTTTCAGTTCTGTTCTGGAAAGACAAAACTGCTCCGCTTTTGCACCAGCCTGATACTTTAATCCCAGCCGGTTTGTAATTGCAGCAATCACAGTTCCGTCCGGTTTTAAAAGTTGTTTTGCCTTCTGTGTCATGTTCTGATACGGTTCGCAGAGAGAACCTGCAAAAACAATATAATCAAAGCCCCCTTCACTGGTAAAAGTTTGTAAATCCCTATTCACGTAGTGGATATTGTCCCGTTTCTGATGGCGAAGGCGGTTGAACGATAAATTGTTGTGACTGGGGTCTAATACGGTTACTTCTTTTACCCGTCTGCTGTATAAGCCTGTAAGCGCGCCGTAGTCGGATCCCACCTGCAAAAGAGTTGCATCTGGTTTAAATTCAAACCAGTCCAGCAGATTTTCTCTTATCTCAGATAAAGCGTATAAGTAATCAAGCCTTGGATTTTCCTGCAGCAGCTTTTTGATATCTCCGTTATAATTCTGATACAGCTTTTTAAGTTCAGGGCTGATATCATTCATGCATCATTCCTCCTTACTTTTCTGCACGCATAAGTGTTAAGCTTACATCCGGTTCCATATCGTAAACACCAACCGTATTCTTGTTGGATATAACGGTGATATTCACAATATCGTACAGACGGTGGTAAACCACATGCTCCCCGTTTTCAAAACCGGTGCAGCTCATGGACAGTAAGTATTCTCCACCCTGAAGAGTCATCTTCTGGGTAAATTCCACGACGTATTCATCGCCTTTTTTAACAGATTTTACATCGGAGGACTCAAACATGGTATTGGTTCCGGTTAGATCAGCCCCCCGCTTGTCCTTGATGGTATAAGTGAAAATCGGTGTTTCAATTTCTCCATGGAAATGAATCCGTTCCTTTATGGTAAAACGTTCTCCTTTTAACAGAAGATTAGTAATATTTCCTCTCTCATCAAGAAGACCAAAATCTATGATCTCAGCCCTCTTATCGCC
Source organism: Bacillota bacterium (assembly GCA_023460575.1). GTDB lineage: Bacteria > Bacillota > Clostridia > Lachnospirales > Lachnospiraceae > Lacrimispora. Next base: position 25,223 of record JAEWPQ010000023.1, on the reverse strand, counting down.
GTATTCCGTGCGGTTTGGATTGATGGTCAGTTTATCCTTCATCATTCCGCCTGCCGCCGCCCTGCTTCTTTCAGCAATTGCCTGGTCGCCGGAAAAATCATTGTACAGCCTATTATCCGCTTCTGACAGTTCTTCCTCTAAATCGTCCATCTGATTTGCCAGAATCTTCTTATAGAGATCCACCATTTTCCCCGGCTCGCCCTCTGCGATAAAATTGCCTTTATTTAACACAACGACACGGTCACAATACTTGATGATAGCACCCATATCATGGGTAACCATGAGAATGGTAGTGCCATTTTTGCGGATTTCCTCCATACGGCGGTAGCATTTGGCCTGAAAGAAAACATCTCCTACGGAAAGCGCTTCATCAACGATCAGAATCTCCGGCTCTACATTAATGGCAAGGGCAAATGCAAGACGGACAAACATACCGCTGGAATAGGTCTTTACCGGCTGATAGACAAAATCTCCGATGTCGGCAAAATCCAGGATGTCCTGCAGTTTTTCATCCATCTCTTTTCTGGAAAACCCCATCATGGTGCCGTTCATGTAGATGTTTTCAATCCCTGTATAATCCATGTTGAATCCCGCTCCCAGTTCCAAAAGAGCAGAGATCACTCCGTTTACCTGCACATCTCCAGTAGTTGGAGTCAGAACTCCGGTAATAATCTTTAAAATTGTGGATTTTCCAGAACCGTTGGTACCGATAATACCTACGGTCTGTCCCTTTTCCACATCAAAAGAAATCCCGTTTAAGGCATAAAAATCCCGGTGGTAATTCTTATGAGTCAGACTCATGGCCTCTTTTAACCGGTCAATGGGTTTTTCATATAATTTATATATTTTGGTTACATTATTAACAGTCAATGCTTTGTTATTCGATTCTACGGACATTGAATCCTCCATGGTAACTGCCTACAGCACATCAGAAAAATGCGGGCGCAGCTTTTTAAATACTTTCAGTCCTATTAAAAACAGGACAATAGTGACAAACCAGAAATAAAGACCAAGAGTTGGTCGTTCATAAACCCAGTTCCCATATAACATGCTGTCACGGTATCCGGCAACAATATAATATACCGGATTTATTTTCAGCAGACCTGGAAGCCACTCGGGGGCTTTGGGAAACATCTCCGGAGCCCACATAATAGGCACCATCCACATACCAAACTGTAGGCAGATCCCTACAATCTGTGCCATATCCTTAAAAAATACATTGATGGCACTGGTAAAATAGGTAATAGCCAGAGACAGCATGGATGCCGCAAAGGTGTAGTAGATAATCTGAAACCAGCTGGCCTTTGGCAAAAAGCCATAGCATAAAAATACTACAAACATAATAACAGCAAATATACCGTGTACCATGAGACAGGATAACATCTTAATAAACGGAAGTATTTCCACGCGGAAAACTACTTTCTTCACAAGATAATTGTATTCCTGCAGACAGTTGGTCCCCATGTTTAAAACCTCACTGATAAAAAACCATGGTACAATGCCTGGGATCAGCCACAGTACATAGGGATAAACCTTAATCGGCGGTACACTTTTAAATCCCATCTGAAACACAAAAAAGTAAACAAGAACTGTCGCAATCGGCTGCAGAAACATCCATGCAATACCGAAATAGGAGCCTACAAACCGCTTTTTGAAATCTGCCTTGGATAAATCCAGAATCAGCTTTCTCTTTATATAGATTTCTTTTAATAAGGAAACCAGATAATTCATGGTTTTCTCCTCTCGTTAGAATTTAAACGTATCCCGGATACCGTTCCACTTCTGGTCCTTATCGGAAATAATCAGCTCCATTCCTTCTGAAACAGGCCATTTAATTCCGATCTCGGGATCACTCCAAAGAATTCCGCCTTCATCGCCCGGATGGTAGAAATCTGTGCATTTGTATGCAAATTCAGCCTCATCAGAGAGAACTAAAAATCCATGGGCAAAGCCTTCGGAAATATAGAACTGCTTTTTATTTTCTGCTGACAGCTCCACGCCGAACCATTTTCCATAAGTTTTGGAAGAAGCTCTTAAATCTACTGCCACATCAAAAACGGTTCCTCTCACTGCACGGACCAGCTTTCCCTGAGGAAACTGCTTCTGGAAATGAAGTCCTCTTAGCACACCTTTTACGGACATGGACTGGTTATCCTGTACGAAATTCATGTTCAGGCCCGCTTCTTTAAAATCATTCTGGTTGTAGGTTTCCATAAAATATCCTCTGGAATCCGGAAAAACCGTTGGCTCAATGACATAAAGCCCTTCTATCTCACATGATGTTACTTTTATCTTTCCCATATTTTTATGCTCCTTTACATTTTAAAACATTCTTTTACTTGTAGCATTCTACCACAACTCAGCCAATATTTCTATATAAAGGAAAAATTTAATGGTTTTAGCCCGGTCAGAGGCTTGTTTGTGATGCATATATGCATAACTGCCGCCCAGCTAAAGATTTTTCAGCTGAACGGCGGTTTTTACGTTTTATTTAACCTTAATAATTAACAGGCGGTAATCTCACAGATGTTTTTCCTCTTTACAACCATATCTGCAATGTGGTATAGTTAAATTACAAAAGAGCAACCGCCACACAAGGTGGAAACTCCCACGATTGGTTAAATGCTCATCTAGCAATGAGCTCGCCTATCCTGTTCGCAGCAGGGTAGGCTATTTTTTTCCTATGTAAGTCAGCAATGCAATTAGAAATGTACCTCCTAAAAACAATATGCTTAAAGTTTGGTATATGTCCATCTGCACACCTCCCATCTTATTACGACATGTAAACATAAAAGTTGGAAGGTTCCACCCTGTATTCGGTTACTCCTGAATAAATCTTACCATATATTTCCTTAGCCCACAATAATTAAATACTTCGTTCCCCCTGCTTACTTAACTCCAAATAGTTAAAAAACGCAGGAACAGGACAATTATCCCATTCCCACGCCTACGTCTTACTGCTTCACAATAAATGATTTTCTCTTACTTACCACATCGAAAATAACCGCCGCCAGAAGAACGGTTCCTTTTACCACCTTCTGAAGATTCTGATCCACACCCATAATACTCATTCCCAGGTTTAAGACACCCATCAGCGTAGCACCTACAATAACACCCGGTACCGTTCCTGTTCCGCCGTATGCGGAAGCTCCGCCGATAAAGCAGGCTCCGATGGCATCCATTTCATAGTTATTTCCTGCCGTCGGATTGGCAGAATTTAAACGGGCCAGGGTAACCATGCCTGCCACTGCTGCCAGCAAGCCCATATTTAAATATGCAAGAAAATATACTTTATTGGTATCAATACCGGAAAGTCTTGTTGCCTTCTCATTTCCGCCCACTGCATAGAAATAGCGTCCGGTGGTTGTCTTGGAAGATATGTAGCTGTAAATTCCGATGATTACCACAACCCAGATGAGAGCATTGGGGATTCCTTTGTACAGGGCCAGTTTATACATAAAGGCAAGTATAACAGCAGTCATCAATACCATTTTTAAAATCGTACTATTTAAAGGATCTACCCGGTATCCTTTTTTCAGTTTTCTTTTCCTGGTGATAAGTTCTGCTACAATAAAGATACAGCAGGCTGCAATTCCCACAAGGAAACAGGTAAGGTTAAAGCCCTTCATGCCAAACACATCGGGAACATAAGTATTAAACAGTTTTAAAAAGCTGTCCGGCACAGGAGACAGAGTCATTCCCTGTAAAACTACGTTTGAAAGTCCCCGGAAGATCAGCATTCCTGCAAGAGTTACGATAAATGGCGGAATCCGTACGTAAGCAATCCAAAAGCCCTGCCATGCTCCGGCCAGTATGCCGATAATGATCATGGAAAAAAGGGAAAGATAGGGATTAATTCCCATCTTAATCATCATGCTACCGCCTATGGCTCCTACGAAGCAGACCACAGAACCAACAGATAAATCAATGTTGCCGCCTGTCAGAATACAGAAGAGCATTCCGGTTGCCAGAATAAATACATATGCATTTTGCGCGATTAAGTTGTTTACATTCTGGGGAAGAAGCATTTTCCCTCCTGTATTTACCGTAAACAGGATAACGACTACTGCCAGAACGATAACCATCGTATATTTTTTAAGTCCTTCCGACAATTTTAATTTATTCTCCATCTTCTACTCTCCCTTCCTCTTCCATGCCCATGTTATCCGGGGTTAAAGGTATACCCGAAGGATGCTTATCTGATTTTAAAATGCATGACATAATTTTTTCCTGTGTGGCCTCCTGTGCGCTCATTTCTCCTGCAATACGCCCCTCATTCATGATATAAATACGGTCCGACATTCCAAGAATCTCCGGCAGCTCTGACGATATCATGATAATTGATTTTCCGGCAGCAGCCAGGCGGTTTATAATACAGTAAATTTCATATTTAGCACCTACATCTATTCCTCTGGTCGGTTCGTCTAAAATCATAATATCAGGCTCTGTAAACATCCATTTGGATAAAAGAACCTTTTGCTGGTTTCCTCCGCTTAAATTTCCAACTGACTGTTCCACGGAAGGACATTTCGTCTTCAGCTTATTAATGTAATCCTCGGCAGCCAGAATCTCCCTGTCCTTATCAATGATGGTTCTGAAGCTTACTGCACGCAGATTGGCAAGTGTGGTATTGATTCGTATGGGGGTTCCCAGAATCAGACCATTCCCTTTCCGGTCTTCTGTTACGTAGGCTAACTTATGCCGGATAGCGTCCCGTACGGTACGGAGATGGACTTCCTGACCATGAATCTTTAGAGTGCCGGAGATATTTACTCCATAGCTTTTTCCGAAAAGACTCATGGCAAGCTCTGTTCTTCCTGCCCCCATCAGTCCGCAGATTCCCACCACTTCTCCTTTTCTTACATATAAGGAGACGTCACTGACCACCTTACGTTCGGAATAAAGCGGATGGCTGGCATTCCAGTGCTCCACTTCCATGGATTTTTCTCCGATTTGAATGCCGGTACGCTTTGGGAAACGGTCCACCAGTTCTCTTCCAACCATTCCTTTTATAATCCGGTCCTCTGTAATATGATCTGTCTTACTGTTTAGTGTTTCTATGGTTGAGCCATCGCGGATGATGGTGATTTTATCCGCTACATAGGCAATTTCATTCAGTTTATGTGATATGATGATAGAGGTCATACCCTCTGATTTAAATTTTTTCAAAAGATTAAGAAGCGCTTTTGAGTCTTCTTCATTTAATGATGCAGTGGGTTCATCAAGAATCAGCAACTTCGCATTTTTTGCAAGAGCTTTTGCTATTTCTACCAGCTGCTGCTTTCCTACCCCGATATCCTTAATAAGCGTATGGGAGGATTCGGAAAGTCCTACTGTCTTTAAGTATTTGTCAGCCTCCCCAAAGGTTTCATTCCAGTTGATTGCGAAGCTTTTTCCTTTTTCATTTCCAAGATACATGTTTTCAGCAATTGTCATGTAGGGAACCAGAGCCAGCTCCTGGTGGATAATGACAATCCCCTTCTTTTCACTGTCGCTGATATGACTGAATTTACAGATTTCTCCGTTGTAGATAATGTCTCCCTCGTAAGATCCATAGGGATAGATACCGCTGAGTACATTCATCAGAGTGGACTTACCCGCTCCATTTTCACCCACCAGAGCATGGATCTCCCCTTCTTCTACCTGAAGGTTCACTAAATCCAAGGCTTTCACACCCGGAAACGTCTTGGTGATGTTTTTCATTTCCAAAAGTATATTTGCCAAGAATATCCCTCCCTCTTTATATATTCAGAGGACGGCTTTCATTCATAAAAGCCGTCCCCATAAGGAAATCCGCCTGATTACTTTACCTGATCCTCAGTATAATAACCGGAAGTGATCAGCATCTCTTTATAGTTGTCAGCTGTAACCACTACCGGGTCACAAAGATAAGTAGGAATAATTCCGGTTCCGTTGTCATAGGACTTGCTGTCATTGATCTCAGCTTTTCCGCCCTGCATAACGGAATCTACCATCTTAACTACCTGGGTAGCCAGAGTTCTGGTATCTTTGAATACGCTCATGGCCTGTTTTCCCTGAAGCATGTTCTTTACGTTTGCAATATCGCAGTCCTGACCGGTGATAACAGGATATTTTCCGGTGTAGGAAGAAGCAAGCGCATTCTCAACGCCAAGAGCGGTGGAATCGTTGGAGCAAAGAACTGCGTCAAGTACGGTTCCGTCTGAATAGTTGCCTGCGATAATGGTATCCATACGGTTCTGAGCTTTCTCTGAATCCCATTTTTCAGTTGCAACCTGTTCAAATGCTGTCTGACCGGATTTGACAACCAGTCTGCCGTTGTCTACATATTTCTTTAAAACATCCATGGCTCCTCCGAAGAAGAACTTGCAGTTATTATCAGCAGGATCACCGGTGAAGAATTCGATATTCTTCGGATCTCCGGCTTTGTCAAGCCCAAGAGACTTCTCTAAATACTCTCCCTGCTTCTGGCCTACTTTGTAATTATCAAAGGTGGCATAATAGGTAACTGCATCGGAGTTCATGATCAGACGGTCATAAGCGATAACCGGGATTCCCATGGATTTTGCCTGTGAAAGAGGCTCTCCTAAGGAGCTTCCGTCAATGGAAGCAATAACTAACATCTTGCAGCCATTGGAGATCATGTTTTCAATCTGGGATACCTGTGTCGCAACGTCGTTGCTGGCATACTGCAAATCTACCTTATAGCCTGCAGTCTCCAGTTCCTTCTTCATGTTGGCGCCATCCTGATTCCATCTCTGCAAATCCTTGGTCGGCATGGCAACACCGATTAAAACTCCGTCTTTCTTGTCTGCTTTTGATTCTGCTGCAGTGGTGTCCGCTGCTTTGGTTGTCTCAGCAGCTGCTGCCGTAGTGGTTTCAGGAGCCTTGGTCTCCGGTGCCTTGCTACCCCCGCTGCACCCGGCCAGCATTCCTGCTGTCATGGCAAGTGTCATCGCCACTGCTAAAAGTTTTCTTTTCATTGAAATATCCTCCTCCAATACTTGTTTTTGATATTCTTATATTAACATGGGAGAATCAGGACTTGTTTGCCAACCGTTAGCACGGATTCATCCACATAAAAAAAAGCCCTGAACGAACAGGACTTTTTTATCAGGCAAAAAAATGCTACTGCTGTATGACATTTAAATACACATCTTCCCGGGCATGAAAACCTCCCTGAATGATAACGGAATCCATATTTTCCCGGGTGACTGCCACTGGCTTCAGTTCCAGATACGGCACGTCATAGGTCCCGTCATGAATGGTCTGGTCAATTCCTTTTAAGGGCTCCCCTCTCCCCAGCATTACCGCATACTCTGCTGCCAGTCTTGCTTCCTCTTCCACCGATTTAAAAGCAGTCATGTTCTGGGTTCCCTCCACAATCCGCTGACAGGCCATTAAATCTCCGTCCTGACCCACAAGGCACACCTTTCCTGCCAGCCGGTCCTCGGAAAGTGCTTTAAAAACCTGGGTGGCCAGATCATCATTTCCGCACATGATTCCCTTGACATCCGGGTATTTTTCAAGGGCTTCCTTTGCATAGTTGTAAGCATTCTCCCCAAGCCAGCCCTCACAGTTGTTCTGATAGATCACATCTAAATTTTTCCCTTCCAGAACGGAATAAAAACCTTCACGGATCATTGCCACATTGTGATCGGATTCCGGACCCTGTATCATGACGATTTTACCGCCATCAGGAATATTCTTAACCAGATTCTCCGCCATCAGGCTCCCCACTCCCCTGTTGTCGAAGGATATATACATATCACTGTCAGCATTTAAAACCAGGCGGTCATAGCTCATGGTCTTTATCCCTGCCGCTTTTGCTTTTTTCATTACGTCAGCCAGTGCTTCGCAGTCACCTGCCACTACCACAATTACATCCATCTGCTTCTTGATAAAGTACTGGATCTGCTCAATCTGCTCATTTACGTCTCCGTTGGCGTTCTGCACATTGACTTCAGCCCCCATTTCTTTTGCAGCGGAAACAAAAACATCACGGTCTCTGATCCACCGCTCAATGACAAACGAGTCAATGCTCAGTCCGATCTGCAAAGGCCGGTCCCCCTCCTTTTCCTCCACCTGCACTGTAGTCTCCGGTTCCGCCTGTCTGCATCCTGTCGTCAGAATGCAGCAGGCTAATACTGTAAGTAATAACCTCCCGCCCCACATTTTCATAACACTTACCTCTCCCTGTATTCGGTTGGTGTCATCCCTTCATATTTCTTGAAAATTCTGCTGAAATAGTTGGGATCACTGTAGCCGGACATCACACAGATCTCTTTAATGCTGTATCTGGGATCCTCCAGCAGCCTTCTGGCATTCCTGATTCTGGTTCTGGTAACATATTCAATGAAATTCTCCCCTACTTCCTGCTTAAACAGCTTGCTGAAATAATAGGGACTGATGTCCACCATTCGTGATACGTCATCAAGAGAGATGTCTTTGGCATAATTCTCGTCAATATATCCCTTGACTCTGGATACCACATTTTCATATTCCCGTTCCCTGGATGTACTGATCTTGTCGCAGATATCTCTGGTTTTGTTTAAAAACCAGCGCCGCATCCCCTCCCCGTCAGCTGCTTCCTTCAGCTCATCCATATAATTTTCCCGGTAACGGAACCCGTAGCGGACATTGCCGGCTTCAAAAGCCCTTCGCTCCAGTCTCATCACCAGTTCCAGAATCTTGATTTCAATATTGGACCTCACATTCCCGTCATGCACCAGCATCCAGTCAAAAAATTCATTGGCGCAGGATAATGCACCTTCCCGGTCTGCTTTTATGCCTCTTTGCAGGTACTGGCTCTCCAGATCCAGAGGATATTCCCCGTCGTATTCCGCCACCGCCGGAATATCGGTAATATGCACCACATGGCTGTCGCTTTCCCGCAGGGATTTTAAGGCTTCTGTATAAGAGTCCCGGATTCCCGCAAGAACCTTTACAGAGCCGATTCCGCCCCTGCATTTAATGTCCATGCTGTTTTCCAGCTTATGAATCATATTTCTGGTTCTGGTGATGACTTCCACCCGCTTCTCATACTGCATCTTTTCCTGATCAAAGGAAAGGAAGAGGACAAGGCGGTTTCCCATGGCAGGACCAATGACACATTCAAAATAGTCTTTGACAATTTCCCGGATGGTGCTGTAATATTTATTGACCTTTACTCCCACCCCGATGGCATTGGTCATGGTTCCTCCCTCCATACTGTCTCCAAATTCCAGAACCACGATGAAGCCGTAGGGCTTCCGGATATCAAGCATATCCGGATATCCGCTGTGAAGAGGATCGGAATCTTCCTGAAGGATGGTGTAAATAAAGCCGCTTTCAATCATGGGAATAACAATTTCCAGCCGTTCCCTTATCTTTAAATCATCACTGATCTTCTGTCTTGCCTCCTCGACCTGATGCATGGCCTTAACGCATACATCGAGGATTTTTTTCTTATTAACCGGTTTCATAATAAATTCCATCACTCCAAGGTTTACCGCTTCCTGTGCATAAGAGAACTTATCAAAAGCTGTCATTATAATAAAAACCATGGTCTGATTAAACTTACGTATCTCCCTGATTGCCTGAATTCCGCTTAATCCAGGCATCTGGATATCCACAAAAGCAATATCCGGGCGGAACTGCCCGGCCTGCTCAATCACCGCTCTTCCAGTCTTTACGCAGACAATTTCACATTCGCTTTTAAAATTTGATTCAATAATACTACGTATGGATTCCAGCATAATTCCTTCATCATCTGCAACCAGTATCCGAAACATGTACCTCTTCCCCCTTTTTAGGAATCCTTAAAATGACTGAAGTCCCCTGATCTTCCCCCTCACTGACAATGGAAAACAAATCCTTTTTATTATAGTAAAGTTCCAGACGGGAGATCACATTGTAAAAACCGATTCCTGTGGATGCCGAATCTTCCTGGATTCTCACGCCCTCCTGAATGCGCTTTAATTTTTCTTTATCAATTCCCTTTCCATTATCATCAATCCGGATCTCTATGGTATCTTCCAGATTTTTAACAGAGAGACGGATAATTCCCTGCCAGCTGATATTGCGTATCCCATGGGTTACTGCATTTTCAACCAGAGGCTGCAAAGTCATGCTTGGTATGGAATAATCCAGGGCTTCCTCTTCCACTGTGGATTCGTAATGAATATCTCCCGCGAACCGGACATTTAATATATAAATATAGTTCTCAACTGTATCCACCTCTTCCCGAATGGTGGCATCCTCAGAGCATTTTTTTACATTGTACCGGAAGAAATCCGCCATCTTTTCCATGAATACCGAAGTTTTTTCCGCATCCTCCATCATTGCCAGCTGTACGCCTGCATTTAAGGAGTTAAAAAGGAAATGGGGATTAATCTGGGACTGTAAATATCTTAAGCGGGCCTCCTTTAGATGGTTTTCCATCAGAAGTTCCCGTTCCTTCATCTCCTGCTCTTTCTCAGCACTCTCTTTAATTTTATTCACATAATCAGCCAAACTGTCCACCATCTGGTTAAATGTCTTTGTCACGATTCCCAGTTCGTCCCCCGACCGGATATACGGCACCTTTACATGAAAATTTCCCTGACCCACCAGCTTGGCTGTATGTGCCAGACTGGTAAGGGGGGTTACAATGTCCCTGGTCATCATCATCATAACCGTCAGGCTGATAATCATGACGATTACAAGTATGACAGAGCTGATGACCTCTAAATACTGAAGCGCCGCCTGCAGAGTCTGATAGCTTGCGGAGTTGTTCTTAAACTGTCTGCTGTTTAACACGGAGATATCGTGGTTAATGAACTGGTAAAGTTTTAAGGCAGATTCATAGGAACTTTTATACTTCTCTACGTTCTGTCCCCGCTTTGCCTGTACCGTCTCATCTGTGACTGCCAGATAGCTGTCAGACATATTCCGGATATTCTTCTCCAGAATCTGAACGGGATTGTCCGTAACCAGTACATTCAGCCCTTCCAAAAGCTTTCTGTAGTCCTGCTCTGCACGATAGTAATCAGTTAATGACTCTGAGTCTTTTACCTGTAAGTATTTGTACATGAAATTCTGTACATTCGTAAGGGCATCGGATAATTCATTTAAATTCACATTGCTCATATAAACAGAATTCATCCGTTCCACCATCTGATTGATCTGGGCATAGATAAATAAATTGCTGGCGAAGAGGACCACTGCAGTCACCGCTATTTCCAAAAAGAGTTTTTTGGTGATGGGTAAATTCTCCCAAATAAGATTACGCTTAATTTTCATGGGATTTCCGCTCCTGCTTCATGTATTCAGGCGCCTGCTCCTCTGTTACAAACTGTAAATCCACGCTGTAAAAGGAGTTGGTCCGTCCGTCCTTTATGGATTCCGTCAGTGCCTGTACACTGTATTTGCCCATCTGTCTGGTATCAATGCACAGAGTCATCGCCATGGTACCCTTCTCCACTGCCTCCAGTGCCGCTTTAGACTTATAATAACCAATCACCTGGGTTTTACCCACTCTGTTATAATCGATCACCGCCTGATAAACAGCTTCCGTATCCACCTCATCCATGCATACTATGATATCCGGCGGACCCAGGGCATTCTGGAACAGATTGCGGACAACCTCCTCTGATTCAAAGGCTCTTCCCGATGGAATTCTGATTTCCTCCACCTTGATTCTGTCCGCATTTTCCTTGGATGTAACCATGCGGTTATTAATCTGATTAAATATCTGGGCCTGATTGCTGTCTATGGAATTATCATGAAGAAGCATCATAACCCGCGTGATCCCCTCATGGTCAGGCAGAATCTTTAAAATCTGATTGCCGTATTCCTGTCCAAGCTGGTAGGAATTGATTCCTACATAGCTTTTGCGCTCCGTATTGGGAGCATCATTTAAAATAGTGACGACCGGAATCCCATTTCTCGCCGCTTTATTGATCCGCTCCTCTAACATATGCTCTCCGGTGTATTCCAACAAAATCCCGTCAACCCTGGCCGCTATGCTCATATCCATAAAATCCAGAGTGGAGTATTCTGATGACTGGTTTTTTCCTTTCAGTTCTACAAAAGCATCATATTGCGCTGCCTCTTCCTTCACGCTCTGATACACATCATTCCAGAACTGGGAATCCAGGTTATCAATTATCATTACATAGTGGTAGCGGTATGTAACGGTATTTTCCGCATGCTCCACTCCGATCTTTTTCAGCACATATCCATAAAAGGAGGAGGTTAAAAGTGTGAGAAATACAATTCCGGCCAGACCGGCAAGCATTAAAAAAAGCAGGCCCCTTTTTCCGTTTTCCATAATTATGTCCTCCTTGTCTTTCCACTATGTTTATTATACTAAATGACAGAGCAAAACAAAAGCAGGAGAAAATTGTTAAAAGGTAGCACTTTTTCGCAAATTGCTACCTTTTAACAATTTACAGGCCCCACCTGCCTGCTGCCATGGCACCGCCTTAATCACTTCATAATCCTGGCAAAGCGTATCAGTAGAAGTAATAGAGCCAGCGCCCATGCAAGAGGTGTGGAGAGGAACGCTCCAGCGTACCCTGCATATGGAATAAAAAGAATGCAGCCCGCCCATCTTGCAAATAGTTCAATTACACCCCCAGCCAAAGGCACTAATGCTTCCTCCATTCCCTGAAGGGCACTTCTTAATATCTGAAGCGAACATAGCAGCCAGAAAAAAACTGCGATAATTATAAGATAACGGTATCCATATTCTACCACGCGGACATCATAATGGTCCAGGAACAGCCCGATAAACTGTCTTCCCAGTACCAGACTTATAAAGGCTGCCATAGCTGCCGTCCCCAGTCCCATTAGAATGCTGCTGCGTATTCCCTGCCGGAGCCTGGCTTTATTTCCCGCACCATAATTCTGCCCGCAATAAACCTCCATGGTTATGGCCAGTGTGGTAAAAGGAAGCGTTACCAGATTCTCCACTTTGCTTGCCGCCACATATCCGGCAATCACAAGAGAGCCAAAACGGTTTAAATACGCCTGCAGTATCATAATTCCCACTGCTGTTACAGAAAACTGCAGTGCCATGGGAAGACCAATTCTTATATGTCTCCACGCCTCTGAGGAAAAAGCGCTGAAATGCCGCTTCTCCAGCCTGATCTGCGGATATTTTCCATGGGCATAAAGATGACAGACTACAGCCGAAAAAAACTGGGCGAAAACCGTACTCACCGCCACTCCGGTCACTCCGGCGTGAAGCCATAATACCGCAGCCAGATCCAGAATAATATTTAAAACAGAAGATAAAACCAGAAAATAAAGGGGAGTCCGGCTGTCACCAATCGCCCTAAGTATTCCGACGATCAAATTGTAATAAACAGTCGCTCCCAGACCTGCATAAACAATCAGCATATATCGTAACGCATATGGAAAAATATCTTCCGGTGTATTCATTTTCTCCAAAAGAGGTCTTGCAGTCACAACTCCGAAAAAGGTTAAAACCAGAGTTATTATGGCACACAGGCAAAAGGAAGCGGCAATAGAGGATTTTGTTTTATCCGTATCTCCCGCTCCTACCCTCTGTGCTGTTATCACCGAAAATCCTCCTGTGATCCCGGTAGCAAATCCAATAATCAGAAAATTTATGGCTCCCGCAGCGCCGACTCCCGCCAGTTCCTTTATACCAACCAGGCGGCCTATGATTATGGCATCCGTCATGCTGTAAAGCTGCTGAAACAGATTTCCCAAAAAAGAAGGAACAGAAAACAGCACAATCACTTTCCACGGTTCCTGTGCTGTCATTCTGTTCATACCTTGTTCCCTGATTCCATTCATAGCATAATTTCCTCCATCAGCCGTTTCCCTTTTCCCATTCACTTTTTTTCATATTTGTATATACATAGACAACAGCAGAAAGCAGGGAAAGTAAAAACATAATCACGGAAAGAGCAGCTGCCCTCTCATAATGACCGTTATTAAACTGGCTGTATAAAGAAATACCAAGCATCTGAGGATTGTTCCCTCCTATCAGATATGGGGTGGTAAACGAACCTAAATTGCTCATGAAAACAAAGGTTGCAGTGATAAAAATGTCCCTGTAGGTCAGCGGTAAAATCATGGTTTTCAAAATCTGGAGTTTTCCTGCCCCTGAGTCCCTTGCCGCCTCTATGGCAGAATTCTGAATCTTAGATAAGGCAGCTGCTAAAAGCATGGTTGCAAAGGGAATGTTAAACCACAAATTCATCAGAATAATGCCTTTGCTGTTATACATAAGCCCCAGTTTTATCTCAAGTCCAAACAACCGGGAAATACGGTTGATCAGACCAGAATCACGGATTACCGTAATCATTCCGTTGACTGCCACCAGACCAGGAATAAACCGGGGGAGAAGATAAAGCCGCCCGATCAGCCTGCTGGTCCAGGTATTGGAAAACCTTAAATATAAGGCTAGAAAATAAGAAACTCCAATAGCCAGCAGTACCGTTATCATAACAACCTGAAGAGTATAGATTATGTTATCCCGCTGAATTTTATCTGTAAAAAAATACAGGTAATTATCCAGACCCAGGCCGCCCTCTTCCAGCTCAAAGCTGCGAAGAAGGCTTGCTGCTATCGGATAAAATACAACTCCTGCCAGAATGACCAGGGAAGGAAGGATCAGTAGATAAGGGAAGATTTTCTCAAACACTTTCTCTTTCATCATGTGCTTAACTCCCGGCCCTTATTCTAACGTACCAATCTCTTTGTCCCACTGCTCAAAAAGCTGATTTCCTAAATCTCCCAGACTGCTGATACGGAATTCATCTATTTTCAAATCCGCAATGGATTTTATCAGTTCCTGATCCAGAAGGCTGAAATCAATGACCGGTATGGCAGCCATCGTATCCAGAGCCGTATTCTGTGCCTCCGGACTTATCATATAATTGATAAATGCATACGCTCCATCCTGATTTGAGCCGATAGAAGGGATTCCAAGTGTTACTGCACTTCCTGTAAAGGAAGGACTGAGCTGGGTAATCTTAATGGAGTCCGGTAACGTTCCTTGTTTTATTTGTGTAATTGCCATGTCCGCCCATGCAGGAATCATATCCACTTCCTTATTTGCCAGAAGATCTAAGGTTCCCTGATTCTTGTTTGGATAAACAACTTTTCCGGAAGATTTGTACATAAAGGGATGAAGCTCTTTTAAAAGGTCGATTCCTTTACTCCATTTCTCCTTGTTAGCAGGATCTGTGGAAGTGAGCGCAGACTCATCCATAAAATTGTATACACTGGTTGTCACAAAGGAACCGCCGGCTCCGCCTGATCCCGGAGTGTTATATGCAAAGCGGCCCGGATGATCCTTAATCCACTTATAAAGCTCTTCTGTTGTCTTTGGAGGCTCTGGTACTTTATCTGAATTGTAAGCCAGTACAACCGTTGTTCCACGGTAAGGGACCACCAGATCATTACGGAAAGAAGATTCTACCTTAAGATTCTTAATATTTTCTATTTTAGATTTATCAAGAGCTACAAAAAAGTCCTCTCCGCCCTCTTCCACATAACGGCTGATCTGATCTTCTCCCAATTCAATGACATCATAGTCCGTATTTGACTGCCCTGCCTTCTTGGCTGCCACAACCCGTTCAAACAGCCCCTGTGCTCCTGTCCCTGAGGTAATGAACTGAAGCTCTGCCGTATATTTATCCTGAGAAGCATTAAACTGCTCAATCTGTTTTTCGAACTGAATTCTTACGTTATCAGAGCCGTTAGCCCAAACAGTAACTTTCTTTCCTCCATCCGCTTTAGCTGTTGTTTTTGCAGAGCAGCCTCCAAGCAGCATAGCTCCAAGTGAAACAGACAGGATAATTGCCGCAGTTCTTTTTGCATTTCCGATAATTTTGTTCTTCATTTTAAGTCTCCTCATATTCAGTGTTTTATTCTCAGGCACAATATTTGCAGGTTTTTGTTAACAACAGGGATACCACATCCCTTGGCTTAATTTCCTCAGCAGCAGCGCGGGTGACATAGGCTTTCATTACCTGATCCCCAACCTCCACGTTGATTTCAACATAGTGCCCCAGCACCATGACAGTTCTCACTCTGCCGCAAATTTGTCCCTCTGCTGATCCTTTGGTAATCACAATGTCCTCCGGACGCACTGCCATGGCGCTTCCATCATTTTGAATGAGGAAATTCATCTCTCCGATAAATGATGCTACAAATTGCGATGCAGGATGGTCATAAATTTCCTCCGGAGTTCCAATCTGCTCAATAACCCCTTTGTTCATCACCACGATTCTGTGAGACAGAGCCATTGCTTCCTCCTGATCGTGAGTTACGAATACTACGGTAATGTTTAATTCTTCCTGAATCCTTTTCAGTTCTTCTCTCATCTGGCTCCGGATCTTAGCATCAAGAGCAGAAAACGGTTCATCAAGAAGGAGAACGGAGGGCTTTAGCAGAAGCGCCCTAGCAATAGCTACTCTCTGCTGCTGGCCGCCGGAGAGCTGGCCGGGGTATTTCTTTTCAAACCCGCTCATATTTACCAGTGCTAGTCCCCTCTCAACTTCAGCCTTTATTACATTTTTCGAAATCTTTTTTATCTCCAGTCCAAAAGCCAGGTTTTCATAAACCGTCATATGAGGCCACAGATTATAACTTTGAAATACCATGGCAGTCGGCCTTTTTTCCGGAGGAACATTTTTCACAGAGACGTCATCTATAAGAATATCTCCGGAATCTACAGATAAAAAGCCTCCGAGAGTCCGTAAAATAGTAGATTTTCCACAGCCCGAGGGTCCTAACATTGTTACAAATTCTCCCTCATGGACATCAATATTGATTCCATCAACACCATCACCATTTTTATAGTGCTTTTTCATATCGGCAATTTTCAACTTTATCTTTTTATCCATAATTACTCCTTTCTACTTTACTCCATATCCACCGGAAAGGCTGTCCGCATTGATGTATTTGCGCATGAAAAACAGGACCAGCACCGTAGGAATTATAAGAATCAGGGACAGGACGGGACCGGCAGTCAGGGGATACTCCATAATCACGCCGTAAAGCTCTACCGGCATTGTTTTAATCTGGGGAAATCCTACTAAAAGCGTGCCCTGCGCCTCCTCTAAGGAATTTAAAAAAGTAAAAACACTTGCTACTGCAATTCCCGGTGTGGCTAAAGGCAGTGTGACTTTAAAAAATGTTCTTATGGGACCGGCGCCTGCATCCCTTGCCGATTCCTCCTGCTGCCTGTAGACACTTCTGAACGCGCCGGAGGGAATCCAGGTCATAAACATCATGGAATTTAAAAAATGAATTATGACAACTCCTGCAAGAGTGCCCATTAAACCAAGCTTATAAAATAATATACCTATTGATATGTAAAGCCCCATCCTGGGATATGCATTGCTGAGCAGAAAGGAAAGGAGAAAAATACGTTTTCCAAAAAACTCATATCTGGCAAGGGCATAGGCTGCGGGTATACAGACAGCCAATGATACGAAAGTTACGATTATGGCCAGAAAAAATGAGACTGAAATAGAGCTGACCAGACTTTTCTGCCCTAAAACGAATCCCCACCACTTAAAACCGAACTCCTGTGGAATAATTGCCGGGACTTCATATTTGTCCGCAAATGCCAGCATACATAAGTTCATAAGCGGAAGATAAAAAAAGAGGAGGAACCCCGCAAACAGCAGATACTGAAAAAAACCTTTTTTTCCCAATATATAATAAAATGCTCTAGGTGACAAAAGTTTCATCCCTCTGCTTCTCCCTTCTGTTTCAGTGCCGTTGTTAAGTTCCTGGTTGTAATATTAAAAAGTCCTTTTTTTAACAGACGAAAAATATCGTCCGGTTCGTTCACGGTCCATGCTGATCCCCTTACCTGCATGTCAGCCAGCAGCTCTATGGCTTCATCTGTATAAATATGATATTCCATATTGATACAGGAAACAGGATAATCTTTAACAGCTGTCAGAAGTTTTTCAAGATTTTTTAAAGCACCTTCCTCTGCCATCCGCTCATAAAAATCCGCCTGCAGATTTTCCGGGTTTATATATACTAATACTTCCGGATACCATTTTTCTTTTTCTACCAGCAGATTTAAATCAATCTCTCCTGAATAAATCAGCTGATGTCTGACTCCGTTCTCTCCTGCAAGCTGGTAAACGGAAACTTCAAGACCTTCTTCCTTTAAATCACAGTTCATCTTTTTTTCAGGATAAAGTTTTAAAATACGAAATGCTTCCTGAAGTGTCACACATTCTTCATCCGTCTTATTATGAGATAGAATTAAAATTCCTGCCTGATTTTTCCTTATATCTGCCTCCAGACAATCCGCCTCTGAATTTAAGACATATATTATGTACTCAATAGAATTGTCTTTGGTTCCATCGCAGCCGGAATGTGCTGTAATAACCGCCATGATGTTTTCTCCTTCCCATGATCGCGATTTGACCATGTTTTTGATTGTAACAAACAAATGTAAATTAAAAACCATCATTTTGCAAATTTTAAGTAAAATATTCAGTTATTTAAAATTGTTTAATTTGTATGTCAGATATTACATGAAATTTACAATAATTATATTGACTTATATCCCGTAACTTACTATCATAGTCTGGTTAAGCTATCTGGAAATCGTACAACTCTGCATTTTAACTGAAAGGATATAAATATGAAAATAATTCAAAGCTTTAACGGAACCGTAAACCGCGGCTTTCAGGGAAATGTGACATATCGTTTTCAACTCCCGTCCGGCTGCCGGGCACTTTCCATACAGCTGACCTATACAAAGGAATATCCTGCCAAAGAAACTGACCATGGCCAGTTCCGGACAGCCTATGAAGCTTACAAAGGCAGACCAGCCTCTGAAAAAGAACTTGTAAGAGCAGTTGAATCAATGAAAACAGAAATTCAGCTTGCCTTATTTATCGGGGATAAATTTGCAGGAAATGTCCATATGCCAGGAAAAACAAAAGAACTTTACATATCAGAACACACCTCATCCAGAGGCTGCCTCCCAATTCGTCCCCTGGAAGGCACGGGAAAAGTCATTGTTAATGTATTCCAATGCGTGGAAAATGAAACTTCTTATAGTCTAGAGATAAAGGGGGATTTTGAAGATGTGGAAAAGAATTGAACTGCACAACCACACCATTGAATCAGATGGCGGTATGACGGCGGCGGAGCTTGTGGATTATCTGGAAAATCAGGGGATCAGTGCCTTTTCATTAACGGATCATAATACGATATCCGGTTTTCCCCAGCTGGAAGAGAAGCTTGCCTCCCATACCTCACCGGTTGAATTTGTAAAAGGATTTGAGCTGACTTCTTATTACGGACATCTGCTCTGCCAGAATGTATCTGCTTATATTCCCTGGGATGATATTGATGAAGTGAATGGAGATATGCTGTTTTTACGGGTTCATGAAGCAGGGGGACTGGCAGGACCTGCCCACCCCTTCTCCATTCCCTCTCCATTTTCCAACGGAATGCGCTGGTCCATGAAGATACATGACTTAAGGCTGATTGATTTTATTGAGGTAGTAAACAACGCCCATCCAATGGTTCCGGACAACCAGAAGGCTATCCTGTGGTGGGAAGATTTAATTTTTTCCGGTTACAAGATTTGTCCGGTGTCTGGTATGGATCTCCATCGTCCGGTTCATATGAACGGATTTTTCACCACATATATCTTTGTAAAAGAGGAAGATTCATCACTTCCCCTTTCCATTCAGCTGGACCGGGCCATACGAACCTGCTCTGCCTGTGTTACAAACGGTCCTGTACTTGACTGGGAACTGACACCGGACGGGCTTAAAATATTACTTGAAGACAATTCCAGCCATCACGAACATTCTTACTTATGCCAGCTTCGTACCAGAGATGATGTCCTCACCTTTTCACTTAAAAGAGAACTCTTACTTAAAGATGTTCCTGAATGTATTTTGTCCTGCAGGGCTGCTACACTCATGCTTTTTGAGGAGAAAGCCGAGATGTCTCATTTAACAGCAATTGCCCGCCCGCTTTTATTTAAGTAATCATCAATTCCTTTTACAGCCGCTTTCCCTGCTCCCATTGCAAGAATGACGGTTGCGGCTCCTGTGACAGCATCTCCGCCGGCAAAAACTCCTTCTTTGGTTGTCTGTCCGTTTTCTTCATCTGCAATGATACATTTCCACCGGTTAATATCCAGGCCTTTTGTGGTTGAAGAAATCAGAGGATTGGGGGACGTACCAAGAGACATAATTACGGTATCTGTTATCATTTCATATTCCGATCCAGGAATTTCCTCCGGGCGTCTTCTTCCGGATGCATCCGGTTCCCCCAGCTGCATCTTAACAACCCTCATGCCTTTTACATAACCGTTCTCATCCACAAGTATTTCTTTGGGATTCGTAAGAAGGTCAAAGATAATGCCCTCTTCCCTGGCATGATGAACTTCTTCCGCTCTGGCAGGAAGCTCTGCCTCACTTCTTCTGTAAACAACGTGTACGCTGGCACCAAGTCTTGCTGCTACTCTGGCAGCATCCATGGCAACATTACCGCCGCCCACTACAGCGACGTTTGTACCTGCAAAAATTGGAGTGTCGAAATTCTCATCAAACGCTTTCATGAGGTTTGCTCTTGTTAAATATTCATTGGCTGAGAAAACACCATTTGCATTTTCTCCCGGAATTCCCATAAACATTGGAAGTCCGGCTCCGGAACCTATGTATACAGCTTCAAACCCTTCCTCTTCAAACAGCTGGTCAATTGTTGTTGATTTTCCAATGACTACATTGGTTTCAAACTTTACACCCAGTTCTCTTACCTTTTCAATTTCTTTTGCTACGACTTTCTCTTTGGGAAGACGGAACTCCGGAATACCATAAACAAGCACTCCTCCCAACTCGTGAAGAGCTTCAAAAACAGTCACATCATACCCCAGCTTTGCTAAGTCTCCCGCACAGGTAAGGCCTGACGGACCAGATCCGATAACAGCTACCTTGTGTCCGTTTTTTTCTTCGGGATATTCTGGTCTGATGTCATGTTCCAGCGCATAATCTGCTGCAAACCGTTCCAGCTTACCGATGGAAACAGGCTCGCCCTTGATCCCGCGGATGCATTTCCCTTCGCATTGCGATTCCTGGGGACAGACACGTCCGCAGACCGCTGGAAGGGCGGAATCTTTGCTGATTACTTTATACGCTTCTTCTATATTGCCTTCCTGTATTTCTTTAATAAAGCCGGGAATATCAATTGCCACGGGACAGCCCTGAATACATTTTGCATTCTTGCACCCCAGGCATCTGGAGGCCTCCCTGACTGCCTCTTCCTGATTATATCCTTCACAGACTTCTAAAAAATTTGTGACACGTACTTTTGCATCCTGTTCTCTTACTGGTACTTTCTTTAACATATCAGCCATCAGTTATCACCTCCGCAGTTTCCGCAGCCGCCGTGATGTGTGTTCCCTTCCTGCTGCTTCAGCATAACACGGCCTTCTTCTGTTTTATACATCTGGGTTCTTTTTATTGCCTGGTCAAAATCCACCAGATGTCCGTCAAATTCCGGTCCGTCAATACATGCAAACTTTACCTCATCTCCAACCATAAGCCGGCATGCACCGCACATTCCTGTGCCATCCACCATAACTGGATTCATACTGACAACAGTTTTTAAATCATACTTTTGGGTCAGCAGGCATACGAATTTCATCATAATCATGGGTCCTATTGCCACACACGCATCATACTTCATTCCCTGGTTACGGATTAAGTCCTCGATTACGTTTGTCACCAGACCAGTTCGTCCATAAGAACCGTCATCAGTTGTTATATAAAGATTGCCAGAAACCTTTTTAAGCTCACTTTCCAGTATAAGCATATCCTTTGTCTTTGCTCCAATAATAACATCTGCCTCAATCCCATGCTCATGCAGCCATTTTACCTGTGGGTAAACCGGCGCTGCCCCCACTCCTCCAGCAACAAAAAGGATCTTTTTATGTTTTAATTCTTCCGGTTCTTCATGGACCAGATCAGAAGGATTTCCCAAAGGTCCTGCAAAATCACGGAAGCTGTCGTTTTCTTTTAATTCTGCCATCTTTATGGTGGAAGCTCCCACTTCCTGAAATACAATGGTAATTGTTCCATCTGATCTGTTATAATCACAGATTGTAAGGGGAATTCTCTCACCATTCTCTCCCATCTTAACAATTACGAACTGTCCAGGCTGGCAATTGGCTGCAATACGCGGTGCATACACGTCCATAAGGTATATTTTATCAGCCAGCTTTTGTGCTTTTAATATCCTGTACATCATCTTCTCCTTTCCTTTGTGACCCACTTTTTCCCTTAATGACTGCTCTTTTCTTAACGGATTATTTCTATCATATCCAGTATAGATAATTTCTTCACAGATTACATCGGAGCATGATGACAAAAAAGAAAAAGCAGATTATCCATTGTAGATAAACTGCTTTTCAAGTCTATTTTTTATTATAATTTTCTATCATTCTGTAAACAACAAGTCCAATTCTGACTGCCAGCCTTTCATTGGCATTGTCAAAGTCGATTCCTGTTATTTTTGCAATTTTTCCAATGCGATAAGCGGCTGTTTTATAATGAACGTATAAATCCTGAGCCGTCTTAGAAAGATTCTGATTATAATTTAAATAAGTTTTCAGCGTTATAATAAGATCTTCCTGCTGAGGCTTTTTATAGTTAAACAGTTTCTGAAGGGATTCAGGGATATATTCCATCAGCAGCGCCGGATCATCTACCTGACACAGCAGCTTAAAGATTCCCAAATCTGAAAACATCATTATATAGGAGTTTCCCTCATACGAGATATCCGCTGCAATGTCGATAAAGGAATATGCATCTGCCGCCTCCTTATACGATCCTTCCAGCTGCATAATTCCCTCTACAATCTTGCCCGCACCGGCCTTTACCACAAGCTTTTTATTATGCTGCGCCATACCTGCCTGGACCTTACTCCACATATCTTTTAAGTCTTTGCGGTATTCAGCCTGAGTCCGGTTGGGGTTGGCAGTTTTTATGGCAACCACCTTATCCATATCTGTATGTACTTTTACATCCGCCAGCCTTTGCCTTACCACATCTTCCAGCCAGTTAATCTGCTGGAGCTTCTCGTTCATTTTCTTCTGTGTGCTTCCTTCGTATGTCACTCCAAAGACGATTACACGGTAATGTCCATCAGGGTCCATGCCCAGGAGGCTGGCATTCTTTTTCAGTTCGTCAGCAGATGTGACCTTTCCATTGAGAATATTATTTAATAAGTCGTGCTGGTACTTCTTTTCCAGTTTTGATACGGCGAACTTTCTTGAGAATTCATATTGAAGAGCAACAATGGCATTCTCCACTGCAATGCAGTCCATCATATTAAATTTATCGTATTTTTCTATTACTACAAGATACATCTGAATTCCTACATTTAAATTGATTCTGACAGCATAACAGGGATATTCCCCTTCCTGCCTGGTATACTCGTAATTGGAAAAAATACCCGGATCATACTCTGCTGCTTTGGGAGATAATTCAAATTCAAATTCCTCACCGCCTGTGGCTGCATAACAGGACATATCCTGATTATAAAGAGCAATTGGATTGCGGATCAGTTTATTTAACATATCAAGTATATCCCCTACCGGATTCTTTTTATAGTTATTGGAAATGGATAAAGCCATAAAATTATCGTGTGTCGTTTTATAATACTTTAATTTTGTCACTTCCTCATTAAAGAGCCGCTCCATAACCAGAGACATAATGGTCTGGAACGATACTTCAAAAGAGACTTCAATCAATGGGATTTCAAAGTTTTCTGCGTATTCCCGCAGCAGTACAATCTTGCTTTCTACGTCTTCTACCAGTTTCCTCTTCTTTAAAATCAATCCACTGACATTCTTCTTCTGAAGCTCGGAAATATAGAATTTAAACTCTTCAATTGTGCATGAGTTAAATGCATACAATCCTGTCAGCAGCAGTTCTCCTCCATTGATGAACTTAACAATGTCCGGGGCCTCAATAATTGTTGCGCCTTTAATTTCCTTCCCCAAGCCACTCTCTCCGCAAATCAGCGTCATTTTTCCCAAGTTCTCCGTTTTGAGAAATTCTTCAACTGTAAATTTCATTTTCTTCCTTGCACAGCCCCTTCTTATTATTTTATCTCTTTATCAGTTTAACATAGAACAGCAGTATCTGATAGTTCATGCAAGAAAGGCCGGGCTTTCCTGCCCGGCTTATCCCCTGCTGTATATAAACGACTCAACGCCCCCCGGCTCATTTATACCAACAGTTTTTTTGCAAGTTCCTCCATTATAATAGAAGCTTTTGCAAAATCGCTGAATTTACTAAATTCTACCGGGCAATGGCTTCTGCCGTCTTTGCTTGGCACAAAAAGCATTACCGTAGGTATCACCTGACCGATTTCCAATGCATCATGTCCGGCACCGCTTGGAAGATACTCATAACTGAAACCGTATTTTCTGCAGCTCTCTTCCATTGTTTTCAGCATTTCCTGGGATAAATTCACGGATGTGATCGTGAGTTTATTGTCCATTTCATAACTGCCACTGATTGTTTTCACTTCCCGGTCTAAAGCAGCACGGATTCTTTTTGCAATATCGTTGATATGTTCGTTGTTTCTGGACCGGATATCAACGGTAAACTGGCACTCTTCCGCTACAATATTCATACCACCCGGTACCGTATTAATATAGCCAACTGTTGCAACGGTTCCATCGGCTTTCTCTCTTGCCCAGTCTGCAATCTTTGAAATAACCTTGGAAGCTGCATCCACCGCATCCTTTCTCATGTCCATGGGAGTTGTTCCCGCATGGTCTGATCTTCCGTGTACGGTGACCATATATCTTTGAATTCCAACAATGCAGTCCACCAGCCCCAGCTCAATTCCTTCTGCATCAAGAACTGGTCCCTGTTCAATGTGGGTTTCCAGGAAATACCCAATGGAACCGATTGGCCATCTGGCTTCTTCCACTCGTTCAGGATCCAGACCGTATTCTTTCATGGCGTCATAGATGGAAATGCCATCGGTGTCTTTGTATTTCCTGCAATACTCTGCATTCCTGTTTCCCAACATTGCTCCGGAACCAAAATATCCGGTTCCAAACCGCATGCCCTCTTCATCACAAAATCCAACAACAACAAAGTTTCTTTTTGGTGTCAGGTTTTTGCTCTTTAATTCCCGTGCGACTTCAATTGCACATACAATACCGGCAATACCGTCAAAGTCTCCGCCATTTACTACGGAATCATAATGAGATCCCATCATAACAC
>JAEWPQ010000022.1 GCA_023460575.1 Bacillota bacterium | reverse complement strand
AGATGTATTTCCGATGCGGACACAGAAGGGAAGATATTTTTTTATGGAAGATAAAAGTAAATATTTTGTGGTAAAGCAGAAAGCTGTACCTGAAGTATTGCTGAAAGTTGTTGAGGCAAAAAAATTACTGGAATCGGAACGGGTTATCACAGTACAGGAGGCAACTGACCGGGTTGGAATCAGCCGCAGTTCCTTTTACAAGTACAAAGATGATATCTTTCCGTTCTACGACAATGCAAAGGGAAAGACCATTACACTGGTCATGCAGATGGATGATGAGCCTGGTCTTCTTTCTGATTTGCTTCATGTGGTAGCTGTGTACCGCGCGAATATATTAACTATTCATCAGAGTATTCCGGTCAACGGCGTCGCCACCCTCACATTAAGCGTGGAGGTTCTTGAAACAACAGGGAATGTTTCAAAGATGGTGGAAGATATGGAAGAAATGGATGGAATACACTACGTAAAAATTTTAGCCAGGGAGTGAGAATATGATGAATGTTGCAGTTATGGGCTATGGTACCATCGGATCAGGAGTGGTTGAAATTCTGGAAAAGAACAAAGATATAATTGCCAGACAGACCGGTGACACGGTGAATGTGAAGTATATTCTCGATTTAAGAGAATTCCCCGGTACGCCGATTGAAAACAAAATTGTTCATGATTTTTCCGTTATAGAAAAGGATCCGGAGGTGTCCATGGTAATAGAAACCATGGGAGGTTTAAATCCGGCATATCCCTTTGTGAAAGCAAGCCTTCAGGCAGGAAAGCATGTAGCCACCTCCAACAAGGCACTGGTAGCAGCTTATGGAACAGAGCTTTTAAAAATAGCAGAAGCAAACCGGGTTAACTTTCTTTTTGAGGCAAGCGTGGGAGGCGGTATTCCCATTATACGTCCTTTATATACCTCACTTGCCGGTGAAAAAATCGAAGAAATTACAGGCATTTTAAATGGTACAACCAACTACATACTGACCAAAATGGACAAAGCCGGAGAGACCTTTGAAGAGGCACTTAAAAAAGCCCAGGAGCTGGGTTATGCAGAGCGTAATCCTGAGGCAGATGTGGAAGGACATGATACCTGCAGGAAAATTGCCATTTTAACAGCACTGGCTGCGGGACACGAAGTGAATTATGAGCATATTTATACAGAAGGGATAACTAATATAACGGATGTGGATTTCCGTTATGCGCAAGCTCTTGGAACTTCTGTTAAATTATTCGGATCCAGCAGAATCAGTGACAATACAGTTCATGCCTTTGTAGCTCCTGTCATGATTGGAAAAGATCATCCGCTGTATTTGGTAAACGATGTATACAACGGCATTCTGGTAAAAGGAAATATGCTGGGCACTTCCATGTTTTACGGAAGCGGAGCAGGAAAGCTTCCTACAGCCAGCGCTGTTGTGGCAGATATTATTGAAGCCCTTAAGAATCCTGGTCATCATGTGAAGATGGGCTGGGATGAAAACAGCTTAAAGATCTCTTCCATGGGCAGTGTTTCATTCCGGTATTTTGTAAGAATTAAGGGAGTTGCGGCAAATCGCCTCGCTGAAGCAGAGGCTGCTTTTGGAAAGGTAGAAGTAACGGAACTGGACCACATGGATGAATTCGCAGTCATGACAGAGGTGATGACCGAGGAGGAGTACAGTTTAAGAGCGAAAAAGCTGTCAGGAATCAGACAGCGCATCCGCGCAGAAATTTAATTTTCGCCAGGAGGCATCAATGTTAGTTGTTAAAAAATTTGGCGGTAGCTCCGTCGCAGACAAGGAAAGAATATTCAATGTAGCAAAACGCTGCATTGAGGATTATGAAAAAGGCAGTCAGGTGGTTGTGGTTTTATCCGCTATGGGAAAGACAACGGACGGTCTGATCGCCAAAGCCCATGAGATAAATCCAAATCCTCCAAAGAGAGAGCTGGATATGCTGCTGGTAACCGGAGAGCAGGTGAGCGTGGCACTGATGTCCATGGCCATGAATGTTCTGGGTGTACCTTCTGTATCTTTAAATGCGGCACAGGTTGCCATGCATACCTCCTCAGCCTATGGGACGGCCAAATTAAAGAAAATAGATACGGAGCGGATCCGGCATGAACTGGAAGCGAAGAAAATCGTTATTATCACAGGTTTTCAGGGCATTAATAAATATGACGATTTAACAACTCTCGGACGGGGAGGATCGGATACTACAGCCGTAGCTCTCGCAGCAGCGCTCCATGCGGATGCATGTGAGATTTACACAGATGTGGACGGAGTCTATACAGCTGATCCCCGGATCGTTCCGGATGCCAGAAAGCTTTTGGAGGTTTCCTACGATGAGATGCTTGAGTTTGCTTCTCTGGGAGCCAAAGTACTTCATAACCGATCGGTAGAGATGGCAAAGCGTTATGGAGTACAGCTGGTTGTGCGGTCAAGTCTGAACAGAGAAGAAGGTACCATCGTCAAGGAGGAAACTAAATTGGAAAGAATGCTGGTGAGCGGAGTTGCCGCGGATAAAAATGTAGCCCGTATTTCAGTGATCGGGGTTAAGAATGAGCCTGGAGTAGCATTTAAAATCTTTAATCTTCTGGCAAAACACGATATTAACGTTGATATTATTATCCAGTCCATTGGCAGAGAAGAAAGAAAAGATATCTCCTTTACGGTGGCGAAGCAGGATTTAAAAGAAACCATGGAGCTGTTAAATGAGCACAGAGATGGAATAACAGCCCAGAATGTTACCAGTGAGGAAGATGTTGCAAAGCTTTCCATCATCGGTGCAGGAATGACCAGCAATCCGGGAGTTGCAGCAAAGATGTTTGAAGCCCTTTACAGTGCCAACATTAACATTAAGATGATTGCAACATCAGAAATACGGATTACGGTACTGATCCACGAAGAGGACGTAAACCGTGCAATGAGAACGGTTCATGATGCTTTTGATCTTGCAGATTAAACGAAGGTGGAACAAATGATCTGGTTACAAAAAATATGGAAAATAGGATCCGTCTGTATCTTTCATTCCCTCACCGGGCTGTATTGCCCCGGATGCGGTGGAACGAGGGCAGTCCGGACTTTGTTACAGGGGGACCTGCGGATGAGTTTTCAATATCATCCGCTGGTCCTTTATAGTGTTTTTGCTCTTTTTATTGATATGGGAATCAGATTCCTGTCAAAAAAAAGAAAGCATCCGTTCGATCATAAAAAGCGGGAACGGATACTTGTGCTTATTGGAGCTGCTATTGTGGTTATAAACTGGATTTTCAAAAATTATATGCTGGTGGTAAAAGGAATTGACTTACTGCCGCCATTAAAATAAATCATTTGCTGACACCGCCCGTCGGCATCAGTGCCTGGGTGGTTGCTTCAAATACCTGTCTGAAATACAGCCCCAAAGGGGTATTGGTATCCATGACATCATAGACAAATATAATAAATAATGCCAGTAAAAGGCCGCAGACAGCAGAAATTATGGAAAGTATCAGTCCCAGCTGAGCCTGATGACTGAAGGGCTTTCCTTTCTTTGATAAAACGGCAAGAGCGATGCCTGTCAGACCAAAAATCAGACCTGCCGGCAGATTCCAGATGCTGAATAAGGGAAGACAGTCTGTAAGCAGTCCCAGACCGCCGAAAAGGACAGACCAAAATGCAAAAAACGAACCTGTATTCGGAGTTTGCGGAAGCATTCCGTTATTGCTGTTATAATTTTCTCCCATTGGTGTTTACCTCGTTTGTGAATAGTACAGAAGAGCATCCAGGATATTCCTGATCTGAATCTGTATTGTATGATTGTAGCACGAAAAGACCGCCGTGTCCAGACGGGTATTGCATAACAGGGAATGATGAATTATAATAGTTGAATTGAACCAACTATGAAAAATAAGAGGTACAGCATGGATATAATAAAGATTTTGCAGGAAGAGCTTTCCATTTCCAGAAACCAGGTAGAAGAAACAGTCAGACTCATTGATGAGGGAAATACCATCCCTTTTATCGCAAGATACCGGAAAGAGGTAACCGGTTCTTTAAATGATGAGGTTCTGCGTAACCTGGATGAAAGGCTTCGTTATTTAAGAAACTTAGAGGAACGCAAAGAGCAGGTGCTTTCCTCCATCAGAGAACAGGAGAAGCTGACACCGGAACTGGAAAAAAAGATTCTAAAAGCCCAGACCCTGGTTGCAGTGGAGGACTTATACCGCCCCTATAAACAAAAAAGAAGGACAAGGGCCACCATCGCCAAAGAAAAAGGATTAGAGCCCCTTGCGGATCTGATCATCCTTCAGATGATTAAGACCCCGCTTCTGGAAGCTGCATCTGACTACATTTCAGAGGAAAAGGGCGTTGCTTCTGCCCAGGAGGCAGTTGATGGAGCAAAGGATATTCTGGCAGAGCGGATTTCCGATCACGCGGAATACCGCACATACATCCGCAATGCAACCATGAATCAGGGAAGTCTTTCATCAGCTGCAAAGGATGAGGAAGCAGAATCTGTTTATGAGATGTACTACAATTATGAGGAACCTTTAAAGAAGACGGCAGGTCACCGGATTCTTGCCATTAACAGAGGCGAAAAGGAAAAAGTGCTGACTGTTAAGGTTCTGGCCCCGGAAGAAGTGATTCTCAGGTATTTGGAAAAACAGGTGATCATACGGGACAACCCTGTTACTTCTCCCGTATTAAGTGAAGTGATAAAGGACAGCTATGACCGTCTGATTGCCCCGGCAATTGAGCGGGAGGTCAGAAGCGATTTAACGGAAACAGCGGAGAACGGAGCAATTCGTGTATTCGGTAAAAATTTAGAGCAGCTTCTTATGCAGCCTCCCATTGTAGGAAGAGTCGTTCTCGGCTGGGATCCGGCCTTTCGTACCGGCTGTAAGCTGGCTGTGGTTGATGAGACAGGAAAAGTTCTGGATACGGTTGTAATTTATCCCACTGCCCCTCAGAACAAAGTGGAGGAAGCCAGGACAGTATTAAAGAAGCTGATTAAAAAATATGGTATTTCCCTGATTTCCGTTGGAAACGGAACTGCCTCAAGAGAATCAGAAGCCATCATTGTGGAACTGTTAAAAGAGATTCCGGAGCCGGTTCAGTATATTATTGTTAACGAAGCCGGAGCTTCTGTTTATTCCGCCAGTAAGCTGGCAACAGAAGAATTTCCTAATTTTGATGTAGGTCAGAGA
>JAEWPQ010000021.1 GCA_023460575.1 Bacillota bacterium | reverse complement strand
CTGCTGGATGGTGAGTATCTCCTCCATCTTTGCGGCATTTCTTACAGCAGGTTTTTTGCTGTTCAGGCATTTGCTTTTATCGAGGCTGCAGATACCAGAAGATACTATGTCAGGGGCATTGAGCTATTTTACTATTATTTTAGCAGGCATTCCTTTGATTATGGCGTATAATCTGGAATTCAGTTTGCTTCAGGCCGTTGGCAACAGCTTTATTCCCCTGCTGTTTCTGCTCTTTAGCAGTGTTCTGAATGTGGGACTTGATTTTTTGTTTATGGGCAGTCTGCAAATGAGTGTACAGGGAGCGGCGATAGCGACCGTGCTTGCTCAGGGAATTAGTGCTGTACTGTGCTTTTTTTACATTGTTAAAAATTATCGGGAACTTCATTTTCATATAAAGGATTTTCGGGTGAAGCCGGGATTCGTTTTGAAAATGCTCTGGACGGGGCTTAGCATGGCACTTATGAGTATGATTTACAATATCGGAAGTGTTGTTTTGCAAAGCAGCATTAATGCACTTGGCAGTGTTTATATAGCCGCTCAGATGGGAGCCAGACGCCTGGCAGAATTATTTTATAATCCGGGTCTTGCCCTGGCTGCAAGTATTGCTACTTATTCCAGCCAAAACTACGGGGCTGACTGCCGGTCCCGAATCACAAAAGGTATTAAGACAGCCTTACTTTTGTATGGTGTCTGGTGGCTGTTTGCTGTTATGTTTACATTTCTGTTTTCTGAAAATGCAGTTAAGCTCATCACAGGGAGCGGAAGTCAGGAAGTTGTTTCCAATGCAGTGCTTTACCTCCGAATCAGTATTCCGATGATTCCTCCAATGGCCCTGCTGGTAATTATGAGAAGCGCTTTGCAGGGGATGGGGCGTCCGGTTTTGCCACTTTTATGCAGTGTTATCGAACTGATTGGAAAAGTCTGGTTTTCGCTTTGGGCAGTACCTGTCTGGGGGTACATCGCAGTATGTGTCTGCGAACCTGTCTTATGGGTGATTTGTGCCCTGGTTATTTTGTCAGCTCCTATTATATACCGTAGAGAATTTGCCAGGGACAGCCGGTAGAATGGAACGTTAATTATATTAATGAGAAAGGAACAGAGTATGATAAAAGCAGTTATTTTTGATCTGGACGGATTATTAATTGATAGTGAAGTGATTTCATATCAACTATACCAGGAGGTACTAAGCAAATATGGATATTCCTTTACCATAGAGGATTATGCACAAAATTACAGCGGGAAAACAGAATTAGGAAATATGCAGGCGATCGTAAATAATTATCAGCTTCCTATTTCTGTACAGGAAGGGTTAGATTACACCTTATTAAGGGAGAAAGAAATTTTCATAAAAGGAGTTTCATTAAAACCAGGTGCCATAGAGCTGTTAGATTATTTAAAGAAAAATAGATATAAGACAGCGTTGGCCTCTTCCAGTACCAAAGACAGAGCGTTAAATGCTTTAGTTCAACATGGAATTGAAAGCTGCTTCGATGGAATGGTATTTGGCACTGAAGTAGAAAAGGGAAAACCAAATCCGGATATTTTTCTGAAAGCATGTGAAAAAATAAACGCTGATCCTGAAGACTGTCTTGTCTTAGAAGATAGCGAAGCCGGAATACAAGCCTCTTATTCTGCCCGGATTCCAGTAATCTGTGTGCCTGATGTGAAAAAACCAACTATAAAATTTCAAGAAATGACAGAAATAATTCTGCCGTCTTTATTGGAGGTAATACATTATTTAGATAAGAAAGCCTCAATTCAGGTGGTTCATCCAATGTAGTATTTCGTCAACAGCTAACTGATAATTTCCGGTCTGGCAGTGTTGTTCGCCGCCCTCTGCCTCTGTAAACATCCTCGTTGAGAGACTTTTTGCTTGTTTGATTTTCTTTGACAAGCGGTAAAACTGATCATTGGGGATATAATGGTCCTTTTCTCCCGCGAGCAGCAGTACATGGCAGGTAAGCTTGTCACATATATCCTGGGGCAGGGAGTGCTTTAACAATTCTCTGTAAAAATCATAGGGTGTTTTAGTCCCTGTTATGTACATCCCCTGCATCATAGCCCAATTGGCAATCAGGCTTTTCTTTCTGAGAATTTGGAGAATGTGATTTGAGATTCTTTTTCTTTTATGCAGGATTAAATACCTTACCGTCCGTTTTAGAAAGGAAGGAAACATATGGGTCATGCAAAGAAAGCCATTTTCAAGTACATCAAATGCGGCGACTGCGCTGATCCTTGGTTCAAATGCTGCAGCTCTGACTGCCAGATATCCGCCCCAGGAGATGCCAATCATGGTACAGGATGTTACATGATAATAATCCAGCACGCAGGAAGTCGGTTTTTCCCAGTCAGCCATGAATGTCAGTCCGTTTTTTAACGTTTTTCCCTGACCTGGGCCTTCAAAAAGTATTACGGTGCAGTCATTTTTTGTGAAGTCAATGACGGCAGGAACAAATTCTTCTATAAAGGAATCGTAACCACCGCAAATTAATAAAACATCTTTTTCATTCTCACTCTTAAAACAGATACTATGCATGTGTGAATTCATGAAGGGTATTTCATGTACGGTATAATTCAGCTTCATCTGCTGGAATGCCTGATGAAAATATTTATAGGATTCTTCATACATATAATTCTTTTGCGGGTGATCTTCATTTAGAAAAAATTCAGCCATTCTGCAGGCATAAGCCGTACGCAAATCCTGAGTAGTATTCCTGTAGTAATCACCCAGATCCGACCAGACGTGAAACCATGTTGTCAGGTCTTTGATACCCCGCGTTTTTTCAATGATTTTTTTTTCGTCTCCAGCGGAATCTCCATAGGCGATTACCCGGTTAATCTGAAAGTCAAGCTGCTGAATCCCTGTTATATTTTTTATATATGCCATCTATTATTCCTCCATTTCTAATATGCTACAATTGACGCATATTACGAAACTTATTATAATGAACTGGTATGGATTTTACAATGGGATTGATAATTGTGTTACACATTCAAAGGGATCGTGACAGATTAGGGGAGAGTCATATGAATAAAATGAATTACAGAATCGCGCTGCAATCGAAAAAGATGTTGATGAGTGGTTTAATCAGGCTTATGGAGACATACGATTTTTCTATGATTACAGTGACGCAGATTTGTCAGGAAGCAGAACTGTCACGAAGAACCTTCTATCGCTTATATAATACCAGGGAGGAAATTTTAGATGAATACATAAGCACGCTGGAAGAGGAATTTATCTGCATGGTGGCCGACACGGCACCTCGTCACTATACTGAAGTTGCCGCTATTTATTTCGAATTCTGGAAACTGCACGAGATTTTTCTGAATCTGCTTAAAAAGAATAATATGCTTGAAATAATCTACCGTATATCCGGAGAAATAGCACCGGTTGTCTTTGAAAAAGTGAAGCCAGATATGAAAATTGATGATATGACAAGAGCTTATTTATTATCCTATAGTCTTGGCGGTTTAAATGGAATGCTGATCAGATGGGTGGAAGAAGGAATGGAATTGTCATCGGAGCAGGTAAAAACAATCCTGGATCGGGCGCTTCGTATTGCTGTGATTTAATTGTATAAAAAAAGACTTGATAATATCCAACATTGGATATATAATTTATTTATCTATACAGGTGAGGTGTTTTTAATGGTACAATTATTTATTCTTTTCTTTTTTAGTATTAAGCCCACACATGGCTATGAAATTCAGAAATTCATTAGTCTCAATCGTATGTCCGAATGGAATAATATAAAATCCGGCTCAATATACTATGCAATTAAAAAATTAGAAAAAGACGGATACATCCGAATGTCTGACAAACCGGAAGAAGGAGAGAAGAAAAAGCAGATATATGAAATAACACAAAAAGGAAGAGATATACTTAAAAAATTGGCATATAACGAGATGAGTAAGCCTTTACAGGGAGCATCATCGGAAAAGTTTCTTTTATATCCCATGATTGCCAGTCTTCAAAAGGAAGAGATAATTCAATGCGTGGAAAAACAGATCAGTGATTTAGATGCGCAGAAAAATAGAATTAATGATTGGAGAAATGAGAAGAATCAAAAAGCCTGTTCCATCGAGGTTATTACATTAGATTATATGATAACAACCATTGAAAGCCAGATCATCTGGCATAAAAGGATGTTAGATCATGTGGACAATATAATTAAGGATACACATGAGATTGTAAAGATGATTAAAGAAACAGACTTTATGAAATAAGAATAATAAGTTATTAACCGTGCACCAAAATGAACTAAAATCGTTTTGGTGTAAAAAAATATCATCGTATCCAATGTTGGATAGTAAGGAGTGTAATATGAATGTTCTGGTTGTTTCAGGAAGTCCAAGAAAGAAAGACAGCTATCTTATCTGCAGAGAGATCAAAAATGAATTAAAGAAGTATGATTCTGCAATTGAATTTAATTATATACAATTGAGCGAGTCTCATATTTTAGATTGTAAGGGCTGCGGTATTTGTTTTCATAAAAGTGAATTATTATGCCCCTGCAAAGAGGATGAGACTGGATCAATAAAGGAAAAGATGAAGAAGGCAGATGCTGTTATTATCTCCAGTCCTGTCTATGCTTATCAGGTTACGGGGCAGATGAAAAAGTTTATTGATCGTTTGTCCTATTTATTTCACAGACAGGAGCTATGCGGGAAACCTGTAATTATTGTAATTACCACAGATGGCGGTGGGAGTAAACAGGTTTATAAGTATCTTAAAATGGTGGTATCCGGGTGGGCGATGGACCTGGTTGGTGATGTACAGATAATTTCACCCATGTATTTTGAAAACAGGGAACCAAAAGGTGTTTTTAAGTATAATAAACGAATTCATGCGAAAGGACAGAAGAAGATAAAAATTTTGGCAAAGAAATTACATGAGAAAATGGATCAGACCAACAAAAAAGTACCCACGTATTATGATATATTTTTATTTAACTGTCTGCGAAGTAAAATATATACATCAGATGCTGATCGTGACTATTGGAGAGATAAAGGCTGGACTCAGGCCCCTTACTTTTATGACGTGGATATGAACCCAATAAAAAGTATTTTTGGAAAGATAATGAAGCGTCTCATTGATCTGCTTGGGTATAAAATATCTTCAAGTACTTAATATCCTCCTCCAATCTCTGTATTACGAAAGTTTAGATTTCTATATTTCAAAGGAGTCATACCCGTTTTCTTATGGAAAATCTCTGTGAAATAGCTTTGATTAGGAAAAGCTAAAACTGAGGAGATTTGTGAAGGTGTATAGTCAGAATAAATCAACATATTCTGGGCTGTCTCTATCTTCTTATCCTGAATATACCGGCTCACTGTCATACCGACTTCTTTCTTAAAAAGACGGGATAAATAGGAGGGGTTTAAATCTACAAGGGACGCAAGTGTCTCTATGGTGATCCGGGTATGCAGATTGTCCCAGATGTAGTCAATGCAAGCCGAAATATGCCTGGATGTGACTTTGCTTTTCCTTAAATTCTTCATACGTTTGGCATAGTCCAGGCACATGACAGTATGAAGCGCGGCAATATCCTGCGGTTTTGTGCAGCTGTCAGCTTTTTGAATATAGAAATCACTTAGGCCATAGGCGGTTGACAGTTCCATTCCTCCCTCCAAACAATATCTGGCGACGAGAGCAGCAGTAATAGCGAAATGGTATTTTATATTTTGAAGGGAATTGAGAGAAAGAGTGCCAAGCCCTTTCTTGGATAAAAGAGACTCCTGGCAGAGCTCCTTTACTTTTGTGGTGTTACCCGATTTTATTACAGAGTAAAATTCCTGCTCCGGGGTATAAGGTGCCCGGGCAAGATTGCTTTCTCTTCTCACAAATTCCTGAAAAGCTAGTTCCTTTTTAATATTCATTGCAGAGACCCTCTTTACGCCGTTATTTTCTTTTAATATTATATCATGAAAACAATATTAAAGAAAAGAAAATGATATCATTCGCCAGTAATATCAGATAGTATAAAGCTATCTGAAAGGAAAGGCAGTGAAACGTATGAAACTGGAAAGAGGTCTTAATTTAGGGGGATATTTATCTCAGTGTACTCACAATATGTATCATTACAGTACATTTATTGGGAAAGCGGATATTGAGCAGATAGCAGCATGGGGGTTTGACCATATCCGGTTACCCATTGATTACGAGGTTCTGGAAGATAAGGAAGGCAATCGTATAGAAGAAGGGTATGAACTTGTTCGTTCTGTATGTGACTGCTGCAGGGATAACAGGCTGGATGTTATACTTGATCTGCATAAGGCTTATGGCTATGATTTTAATGATGCAGGAAACAGGCAGAAGAATGATTTGTTTCATAATCCATATTTGCAGGAACGTTTTGTCAACCTGTGGAACAGTATTACAACAGAGTTTAAAGATTGCGAAAACGTCGCATTCGAATTGCTGAATGAGGTTGTAGAAAAGGAAAATGCTTTGCTTTGGAATGATCTGATTGACAAAACGGTATCAGCAATACGGAAAATTGATTCATTCGTACCCATTATTTACGGGGGAATTCAGTGGAATAGTGCCAGTACATTAAAATTACTAAAAATACCAGAAGATAAAAATATTATCTTTACCTTTCACTTTTATGAGCCTCTTTTGTTTACCCATCAGAAGGCGCACTGGGTCAAACAGATGGATCCGCAGAAGGATATTTTTTATCCCGAAAGCATGGATTATTACCGGTCACAGTCTGCTGCGCTGGGGGAGCAGGGAGAAGCTGTCTTAAATTCAAAGGCTGAGAACATGGGGAAAGAATTCTTAGAGGAGATGGTAAAAGAAGCAGTTCTGGCAGCTAAGAAGGCAGGTACTCAGCTGTACTGCGGAGAGTTTGGAGTGATTGACCAGGCACCTGTTCTGGATACGCTGCGGTGGTTTCGTGATGTACATGCTGTATTTGAGAAATATCAGATTGGCTGTTCCATATGGACTTATAAAGACATGGATTTTGGACTGACAGAAAAACATTATGAGGAGATCAGGGAAGATCTGATTCATTTATGGACGAAATAATCTTAGTCTTGACGAAACAAAAAAAGCATGATAATATTTGTTCAATTAAATATTTGCATTACGAAGAATTATGAATAATTCGGAGTATAAGAAAAGGCTATGAAAAGAAAGAGTAGCATTTTCAAATCCAAACAGAAAGATGCCGGTTGATGAGAGGCTCATGGATAGAAAGTGTGAATACATCTTGGAGCTGCGCACCGAACCGATTTAAGAAGTAGGCTGCGACGGAGAGCACACCGTAATCAGGTGCAAG
>JAEWPQ010000020.1 GCA_023460575.1 Bacillota bacterium | reverse complement strand
CTTCATTCTTTTTACACCATTTCTTTCAAGTATCTATGCCGCATTTTCTACTCTATGATCTTGTTATTCATACGGTATACGTATACCAGAATCTCAGCGACCATACCATAATATTCCGGAGGGATTGATTCCCCCACTTTGGTACTGGCAAAAATTCCTCTTGCAAGAGGCTTGTTTTCCAGCACATAGATTCCATTCTCCTCGCCTATGGCTACAATCCTTAAAGCAAGTTCATCCTGACCCTTGGCAAGCAGAACAGGTGCATTATCTTTTTCTATGTCATAACGCAGCGCTACCGCGTAGTGGGTCGGGTTACGTATAATTACGTCTGCAGTAGGAACTGACTGCATCATCCTGCTGCGGGCTCTTTCTCTTTGTAAGTTCCGGATACGCCCTTTTATCTCCGGATTTCCTTCCGTCTGCTTGTATTCTTCTTTCATCTCCTGCTTTGACATCTTAATCTGACGTTCATAATCCCACCACTGGTAGAAATAATCAAAGCCGGCTATTGCCAGAAATACAATGGACACCTTTATCACCATCTCCATAATGGCATCCAGAACGTATACAGCCGAATCCATTAAATTCATATCAATGGTTCTTGCTACTGCTCTTAAATCACTTTTTATGATCTGATATAGAATTACTGAAAGAATGGTAATTTTTATCAGATTCTTGATAAGCTCCACCAGACTTTTTAAAGACAGCAGATTTTTAATGCCTTTAATGGGATTCAGTCTTTCAAATTTGGGAGCCATATTACTTTTTGTAAATAAAAATCCAGTCTGTATTCCTGTTCCAAGAATTGCCAGAGAGGTGGAAACAAGAATGATTGGAATCGCTGCTTTTGAAATAGCAATTACCGTATCCCAGAAAACTCCTGATGTATAATCTGACAGTGTATCTGCTGCCGGAGCCAGACTGACATATTTGATCATATAATCCCGCATGGTACGATACATGAGCGGAAGCAACGCTTTCAGCATCACGAAAGTTCCAAGAAGCGTAGCGATCATAACCACATCCTTACTAACTGCAACATGACCCTTTTTACGTTCATCCCGCCGTTTTTTCGGTGTGGCCTTCTCGGTTTTGGAATCATCTGCCATTTCCGTTCATCACATCCTTTGCGCTATAAAATCCTGAGCATATTCTCCACTGCCAAAAGCATCTGACTGATAATAACACCTACATAATCCGACATAGGTGAAAATAAGAATATAAGCATTAACAAACCTACTAAAACCTTTGCCTGAATATTAACTACAAATACATTGATCTGTGGGATAATCTTCATTAAAATCCCCACTGCTATTTCCGTTATAAACTCAATTGCCATAATTGGAAAAGCAAATTTAAGTGCCATAACAATACATTGAATAAATATTTCAAGAATGGCCCATGCAACTTTTGTCCCAATCACAGCCTGTCCGTAAGGCACAATTTCCGACGACTGGATCAGTAGCTTAAACAAAGCCAGATGACCATCTACTGCAAAAAACAACAATATGAAATATGCGTGAAAGATACTTCCTGTAACCGCAACCTGTGCGTTGCTTTGAGGATCAAATACGGTGGCCATGGATAGTCCCATCTGAAAGTCTATAATAGTTCCAGCATATGTGATTATCATGACAAACAGCTCCATAACAAATCCAATTGCATAGCCCATCGCAAATTCTTTAATAAGAAGCACCGCATATTCGACGGAAGTAACCGGCTCCGGAACCTGAGAAGAAGAAAACGAATACAGAAGAAGGGTAAATACCATAATCGTACCGCCCTTCACATAACCGGGTATATTCCGTCTTCCTAAAATGGGATTCAGAAGTATAAAACCTGACATCCGCATGAAAATCAGGGAGAAAAGCATCATCTGTCCTATATCCGGCATTTAACTCTTCCTTTCGTGTATCCAAATCTACCCCAGCATGGTATTGAATATATGTACGGTAAAATCACTGAGCGTCTTCATCATATTACTGCCCATCATCAAAAGCATAAGTCCCACAACAAGCAGCTTGGGCACAAAGGTAATAGTCTGTTCATGGATCTGGGTTGCAGCCTGCAGTATGGAAATAAGAATTCCAATGATCATACTGACCACCAGTACCGGACCTGCCAGTTTAACGGCTGCTCCGAACATTTCGTACATCAGGGTGCTGAGCGCAACTTCTGTCATAAAGTTTCCTCCTGTCCTTAGTGAAAGCTTTTAACGAGATTTGTAAATAATAACTCCCAGCCATTAACTGTAACAAACAAAAGCAGCTTAAACGGAAGCGATATCATGGCCGGCGGCAGCATTACCATACCCATAGACATCAGCGTACTGGAAACAACAATGTCCACCAGCATAAATGGAAGAAAAATCATAAAGCCTGCAGTGAATGCACGTTTTAACTCCGATGTCATAAATGATGGAATGATTACTGTCATTGGTAAATCTTCAATTTTTTCCGTTTTTTCTGTTTTGGATAGATCTACAAACAGATTTAATGTACCTGTTTCCGTCTGCTTCAGCATAAAACGCTTCATGGGTATCTGAGCACGCTTGAGTGCCTCCGACTGGTTTATTTCTTCTTTTATATACGGCTGGTAAGCCTCCGTATTGATATCTTTTATAACCGGATCCATAATAAACAGTGTTAAAAACAGCGCAATACCTACCAAAACAATATTAGGCGGCGTCTGCTGTACTCCAAGAGCATTCCTGGTAAAAGAAAGGATAATGATGATTCTGGTAAAGGAAGTCATCATAACCAGAATAGAAGGCATCAGCGATATGATGGTCAGAATGAGGAAAAGTTCCAGGGTAGGCACCCTGCCTCCATTAATGTTAACTAAGGCATCTGTATTCATTCTGTTCCTCCTACATGTCTTTCCGGTTTTTGTCCGTATATTTTTTCAGAATGCTGATGAAATCAGGGTAACCCTCTCTCACTTGAGGATTTGGGATATCCAGACCTTTTTGAATATCCTCCTCCGTCAGTTCTGCAAGAATCGTAATCTGAGAAGAAGCAATACCGATGAGAAAATAATGGCTGCCTGCACGAACTACCGCAATAGACTTATCCTGGCCAAGGGGAAGCCTGTCCAGCATCTGCATATAATTTCCCCCGCGTTTTAAGCCCATTCCTTTTCCGATACTTTTCGTAAATATATAACTTAAGTACAGAATGAGAATGGTAATAACCAGTACCGATAACAGACTGATCACACTGTTCATCTACAGGCACTTCCTCTCTATTCAACGTTCCTTTTGATTATCTCCGTGATACGAATACCAAAATTATCATCAACAACCACTACATCACCTTTTGCAATACATCTTCCATTTACATACAGATCAACCTGTTCTCCAGCCAGCTTGTCTAAAATAACAAGTGAACCCTTAGTAAATTCCAGTATTTCTTTTACCAGTTTTCTGGTTCTGCCGATTTCCACAGATACCTCTAAAGGCACTCCCATGATCAGCTCACGGTTTTCTTCCTGCTCCTCGAAGCTTACCTGTCCTTCTGTAAGGTTATTCTGAGGTACAGTCTTCACATTAATGGTCTTTGGCTCAGAAGCTTCCTTCTTCGGCATATTCATCTGTGAATTCTGCATCTGCAGTATCATCTGCTGCATCTGGTTAATCATTTGCTGCTGCATCTGCATCTGATTTATCATCTGCTGCATGGCAGAATTGTCTGTATCCGGCATCTGGGTTGCCATTGTCGGCATGGAAAATACCGGCTGTGCAGCAGGTGCAGGTGTTGGCACTGCGTCCGATGACTTGCTTCCGTTTAACAGCATCTCAATTTCCTCCTGGGACAAGATACCACCTGAAGACTCCTGCTTTGGAGGTGTCTGTGGCTGGGGCTGCGGTTCAGGTTCAGGAGCTGAACTGCCTGCAAGAAGTTTTTCAATTTCTTCCTGGGATAACATTCCTCCTGATGAAGCCGGTTCAGAAACAGGTTCCGGAGTCTTATCAGGAACAGGTGCTGCTTCCGGTTCACTTTCTGCCTGAGGAAAGAATCCTGCTACCAGTTCTTTTGCAAGAGCGGGAGGCATCACATTAATAAACTCACTGGCCATCTGATCCGCTATCTTTAAATTAAAGCCGACTACAACCATTAAATCTTCGTCATGATAGTATTTTTCTTTAAAATCTCCCACATTCTCAATCTCAAATGAAGTAGGGGTTGAAATATTGACCGCCTTGCTTAAAAATTCGCTGAGAGCGGTTGCAGAAGCACCCATCATCTGATTCATTACTTCACAGATAGCACTGATATTTAATTCATTTAACTCAAAATCCTCTTCCGGGGTTTCCGTTCCCATCAGCATATCTACGATAACCTTAACATCATGCTTTTTCAGGAGCATAATATTGCTTCCGCTAAGACCCGCAATGTAAGTAATCTCCACACCTACTGCCGGTTCCAGGTTTGATATTTCGAACTCACTTTTAGTCAAAACCCTTACTACCGGTGTGGTGATATCAACTCTGGCATTGAGCATGGTAGATACTGCAGTGGCTGAGGCACCCAGGCTTATGTTTAGTATTTCACCTATGGCATCAATCTCAAATGCGCTAAAATTATTCGAATCCATACAACTTTTCTCCCTTTATACTCATTTAGCCCTCTATGCCATATTTTACCTTATTTCCCAATCTCCAAAGCCTTGGAAGCCATCATTTTTATGGCATTAAATGCGGTTATATTGGCTTCATAGGACCTGGTTGCAGACATGCTGTCTACTGTTTCCTTTATCAGATCCACATTAGGCATCTGAATATAGCCGTTCTCATCTGCATCCGGATGCTCCGGGTCGTAAACGGATTTCAAAGGACTGGTATCTTCCACTATCTGTGATA
Organism: Bacillota bacterium; assembly: GCA_023460575.1. Classification (GTDB taxonomy): domain Bacteria; phylum Bacillota; class Clostridia; order Lachnospirales; family Lachnospiraceae; genus Lacrimispora. Next base: position 12,599 of record JAEWPQ010000020.1, on the reverse strand, counting down.
CCCTGACTCCGCCTGCGCTCTGCTGGCGGCTTTTTCCTGCTGCATTCATTAAGGTTCTGCGGAAATTGTTTTCATTCTGCGCTTCAAGGACCACCATTCTTCTTCGGTATGGGCCGCCGGAAGCCGTTTTGGTGGTATCGATATTCGCGATATTTTGTGATGCAATATCAAGTCTGAGACGCTGAGCGGTCATAGCAGACGCGCTGATATTCATCGAACTTAAAAACGACATTTGTACCCTCCTAAGTGAATCAGCTTAACCGATTATACCAGTAACTGTCTTTAAAATTCTGTCCGGTTTAAATGGCTTAACAATAAAATCTTTTGCTCCTGATTTAATAGCTTCAATTACCATACTTTCCTGTCCCATGGCGGAACACATAACTACGACTGCATTGGGATCCTTTGCTTTAATCGCTTTTAATGCTTCCAGTCCATCCATATTAGGCATGGTAATATCCATGATGATAAGATCAGGGCTTATCTCTGTAAACATCTGAACAGCCTGAGCTCCGTCAGCTGCTTCATACAGATCGGTATATCCGTTCTTTGTCAGCGTGTCCTTAATCATCATTCTCATAAATGCTGCATCATCTACCAATAATATTTTTGCCATTTTTTACATCTCCTTTATTATCCTATAATTCTTTATGTAATCCCTGACTCAGCTTTCACTGGTCTGGTAATTTCCATTTTCAGCCTGCTCATCAATTTCAACAGCCATATCATCGATTTTAACAGCTACATTCCGCTTATGAACGCCCAGCTGTCCTTTAAACCATGGCTGGCTTTCTACATAAAGCTTTACATCAGAATCTTTTGGCGTATTCAAATTGATTACATCTCCAACATGAAGATTATATACATCATCAAGTGAAATTGCGGTATCACCAATCTGAGCCCTGACAAGTAAATCGGAGGATTTGATGCTATGCATAATCTCTCTCCTGTTATCCAGGCTGTTGGCTTCCTCACCCAGCGCACTATGTTTGCGCTTGTCCATGATGTCAAAAATATTCGAAAGAAGAGACCCCGGAATGCATACATTCAGTCTTCCTGAGCACTCCTTCATATCTACATCTATCACTACAATAACAATGGTTTCATCCACACCAATTTCCTGAAACATACTTGGATTTTCTTCCAGCCTTGTCAGTTCGAAATTTAAATTAATATAGCTGGACCAGGAATCCCTTAAAGCACCGATTATATATTGAATCACTCTGTGATACAAAGCTATCTCTATTTCTGTATATGTGTAGGATTCATCTACATTAATATCAGCCCCTACCCCTCCCAGCATGCGGTCAATTAAATTGAGCATCAGCGTCATACTTGCATTAATAAGAAGCGGAGGATTTTTACTGTTGTTGGGCAGTGTTACATTGACTACAGTAAGAACATCATTATCACTAAGCGCGTTACCAAACTCATAATATCTCTGTTCCTCAACGGTAAATACAGACAATTCACTGGTAGTCCGAAATATACTGCTAATCTGGGAGCCTGCTATTCTGGAATAATTGTCGAATATACTCTTTAAAATTTTCAGTCTGTCCTTGGTAAATTTCTTTGGACTGTAAAAATCATATTTCCGGTATTTTACTTCATTTTCCTTTTTCTCAATCTCATCAATTGGCTCATCAGTTCCACTCAGGGAATTGAGAAGCGCATCGATTTGACTTTGGGATAATACTTCAGCCATTTGTTTCACTCCCGCTTTTTATTTAATTGCCCGCATTGTTCTCACTATTGTGATACACCTGATTGTAATACTCTTCCAGGGACTTTTCAACGGTATCATTTTTAGTTATTAAGATCTCCACACGGCGGTTTTTAGCACGTCCTTCATTTGTATCAAAAGGTGCGATAGGGCGAAACTGTCCAAAACTCATCCCTACCAGTTTTTCCGGTGTAACAGCATTCTGGCTCTGCAGATAGATAATGACCTCTGCGGAACGCTGCGCAGACAACATACGGTCATTACGTATGTTATTTGGTTTATCCGGATTCCCCTGTGAGGTATGTCCCAACACCTGAACTTCCTTAATATTGTTATTAGCCTGTGACATAGCAGCTGCAAATTCACTAAGGACATCTTTGCCTTCCTGCCTGAGCACAGAACTGTCTCCGTCAAAAAATACTTTATCACGAAATGAAATAAATGTGAAGCCATCTCCTCGTGTTATTTCGACAGAATCCTGCATATTCCGATCATCAATTATTTTTTTCAGCATCAGATACAATTCGTCAAAATCTGTACTCTCTCCGCCATCCGCAGGAGGATTTCCCTTTAATTCCCCCTCACCATCTTTCGCATTGGCATCCAACACAATCTGATCCGATGATTCAACAGCACTGGGATTAAAACTCTGCACCAGAATCTTCCATTTCGACTGGTCAATGGAGGACATTGAATACAGAAGAACAAAAAAGCACAGCAACAATGTAACCATGTCTCCATATGTATCCATCCAGCTTCCAAGTTCTTCCGGCTTTTTATTTTTCTTCATCATTAACCACCTGTTTCCCTGTTAAAATAAATGCTGTAAGATTTAATGCTCATCAGGAATCTGCATTATTGCCTGAACTGCCTCCGCCTGACCGTTTCTTCAGGATCTTGTTCTGCTGTGCCTGGGAAAGATACGATAAAAGCTTTTCCTCCAGGTATTTAGGATTGTCTCCAGCCTGAATCGACAGAACACCTTCTATTATAATCTGCTTGTACAATAATTCCTGATCATTACGAATCCGGAGTTTTTTTGCCATAGGAACAAATAACAGGTTTGATAAAACACTGCCGTAGAAAGTGGTGATGAGGGCGACAGACATATCCTGCCCTATACTGCTGGATCCGTTGCCATCCATATTCATACCTTTCAGCATGTTTACCAGTCCCACCAGGGTTCCAATCATACCAAATGCAGGTGCCAGTGAGCTTCCTTTTTCATACACGCTGACGTCCTGATCATGACGTTCTGACATCGCCGAAACTTCACTTTCCAGCATTTCTCTTATTTTTTCCGCATCCATCGCATCCACGATCAGCATAATGCTCTGTTTCAAAAAGGGATCCTTAATGCCGTTAGCCTGCTCCTCAAGAACCAGTAATCCCTTTTTTCTGGCTGTCTTTGCCATGTCAACCATAGTATCAATTACTTTTTCAGCATCGTATCTCTTTGGATTGAGCATGATTGCAATGTGCTTTGGAATCTGTGCCAACGTTTTAAACGGAAAACTTGCTACCAGGGCAGCAATTGTACCACCAACTACAATAAGCACACTGGGCATGTCAATAAAATTACCCAGCTTAGCCATACCAATTCCATTTATTATCAGTGCGATACCAACTACCCAGCCTACAATCAACGATATGTCCATGAATAACCTCCAACCGTCCAGGCATTTCCCGGATTAATCTTTCATATTCTTTCCGCGGGCATAGATTCGGGCATTGTAATCGATCACCCGCTCTATAATTTCCTCAACACTTTCCTTCACTACATAATGCTTCCCGCTTACCAGGATAACATTGGATTCCGGTATTGATTCCACCCGTTCAATCTGTCCACAGTTTATAATGAATTCCTCATCATTCAGTCTTGTAAGACGAATCATATATTACCTCTCCTTAAGTCCGGGGAGGCGGAATTAATACCTCCCCGGATTGTTGTGGAACCAATTATCGTTTCATATTAACTAATTCTTCCAGCATCTGATCGGTTACAGTGATGATTTTGGAGTTCGCTTGGAACCCTCTCTGTGTGGTGATCATATCTGTCATTTCTGTGGCGAGGTCTACTTTGGCCATTTCTAAGAAATTACTCTTTATAACACCATCTGTTCCGCCACCTTCAAAGACACTTACATTTCCGGCACTTGCACCCACGGTGTAATAGTATCCGGAATCTTTCTCCAAACCACCCATATTCTGAACACGTCCCAGTGCAATCTTACCGATTGTTACCGTGGCAGAATCTGAGGTAGTTCCAACAATCGTTCCATCCTGCTGAATCTTATAGCTGGCAAATTCTGCCAATGAATCTTCAGTGGAGTTTCCGCTGGTGCTGCCGCTGCTTGTCGATGCGGCTGTTTTTTGAGCCTGTGCCAAATTGGCCTCTGCTTTCGTTACCCCATTCTTGGCAGCTTCAAGCTTTGTTTCCTCTGTGCTTGCAACTATTTTGGCAGCATCACGAACGCTTTCCAAAGAGCCATCTTCCAGTACACTCAATTTGTTTTTCATATCTTTAAATGCAGCTAACGCGGTATCATAATTTGTTTTTGCAGTTGCATAACCCGGATCAGTATCGGGGGTAGCTATAAACGTAGCCAAATTGGTCTGATATGTTGTTAAAATAGCGTCCAGATCTGCAGTTGTATGTTTTCCGAATTCAACCGGGGCTCTTAACTGGGCCTTTGCCCGAATCAAATCATATTCTGCAGCGTCATAAGCATTCACCTTGGCATTATAAGCATCTCTCAAAGTATTTCCTGGATCAGTTGTTGCATTTATCAAAGCAGCATATGCAGTATTGGCCGCTACTCTCTTAGCCTCTGTATCATCTTCTTTACCTTTTACACCCAGTGAATCATATTTTGCCTGATAATTAGCCTGGGCTGTTACATAAGCCTGTCTGGCAGCTGAAACAAGAGCATTCTGATTATTGTACACCTCCAAAGCTTTATTCAGATCTGTTTTAGCCTTAGCCACTGCAGCATTATTTGTATCCCCTTTTTGCTTAGTCAGCACCGACTGATTTGGCAGTTTTAATGGAACCAGTGATCCCGTCGAATATTGCTTACTGTCCTGATCATAGCTAAATCCATACACATAACTACCACTGTCATCTGTTAAGTATCCATTGGGATCCACTTTAAATTTACCAACTCTGGATAAATAAAGACCGCTGGATTTCACAGCATCGTCTCCATCTAACGAAAGAGCTCCTCCGCTTAACATAGGACCAACAATAAAAAATCCGGTTCCCTCAATCATACAATCCAGTCCACTTGAGGAAGGCGACATGCTTCCTGTTGAAAAATCATAGGTAACTGCACCTGTCGTTACACCATACCCAATCTGATTTGCATTCACCGCACCGACTCCACCAGCTTCAGTGTTACCACCAGATCCTGAGCTGCTATTCTGGTACATGGCGTCTTTAAAAGACATACTCCCGGCTTTAAATCCCCATGTATTTACGTTTGCAATATTATTACCGATAACATCCATCTTTGCCTGATGTGCCCTAAGTCCCGCAACACCAGCGAACATTGATCTGACCATACTTATAATCCTTTCTCTTTTTGAAACTGCCGCCTCCCGATGTCAGTCAGACATCTAGGTTAAGCCCCCATAAATGGTCCGGCTATAACAAAACGGCACTGTCAATATTGGTAAAAATGTTCTCTTTCATTTCATTTCCCGACATGGTTGTTACCACTGTGTTATTAGGAACATTTACAATAAACGCTCCCCGCTCACTGATAATAACAACATCTTTCGCACCTTTTAAACGAGCTTTTTCCACAGCAGACTGCAGATCATCTAAAAATGATGGTGTCACGTCAATCCCCCGCTGATTCGCCCGTTCTGCCGCATGTTTGGAAAAATGAAGCTTTTCTTCTCCAATCCGGCTGTTAAGAACATCACTGAAGCTGCTGCCGCATTCCGTTACCCCTGCAGCACTGCGAAGTTTCAGCTGTCGGACATCTTCAAATTGATTTATTTTTCCTATCATTTTCAATCACCAACCATATCATACCGGCCCAAACTGCTCAGCCATATTGCACGTTTATACTGACTGTTTGTTATCTGTTTTATCCTTGTCAGTACTGTTTGCAGCGTTATTCTCCGTATTCTCACTGTTCGTATTATTTGCAGTTTCATCAACCGGAGCATGTCCCTTTTCGTACACAGACATAACACCAGAAACCGGATACCCTGTCTTCGCGTCATCATCAAGATAAATAGTAGGTACTCCATTATAAATATCCACGCGGGTTACCGTTCCGTTATGTTTTTCCACATTACCATTTTTATCAAGAACGCCTACTAAAACTGTCTTACCCATCATGGAAGTACCATAACTGATGGTGTTTACCTGAGAAAAGTCATCCATTGCTGTGGAGAAGTTATCCATTGCCTGCATCATAGCAATCTGTGTCATCTGTGTCATCATCTCTGAGTTATCCATCGGACTTGACATGTCCTGGTTCTGAAGCTGTGCAGCTAAAAGCTTAAAAAATCCTTCTGTAGACAATTCACTATTTTTTTTCTCACTAACCTTTGAATCAGTATTGGTCGCAGCTGAGTTATATAACAGATTGCCTGTGCCGCCTACTGCATTCGTACTAGCCATCTTTTATCTCCTTATCTTAAATTACTCACTGATCTTATCAGAATCTATGTCTGATATACCAAGTCTCAGTTTTTGAACAAAATCTTCACCGAAATCTTCGGAATGGTTCTGCCGCTGTTCCTGCTGCTGTTCTCTCCCATTGCCCTGATGTTCCTGGTTATTATTTAAGTAGTCCGGCTGCTGTTTGTCTACAATCACATGAATCGGACGTTCTAAGTTGTTTTCCAGGATACTTCCTAATTCTCCAGCTGACTGGGACAGCATCTTTAATGTCTTGCTTTCCGTACAGACAACAGATACACTCACCTGATCTTTCTCGTAAGCAACTTTGATAAGAATCTTTCCCAGGTTATGAGGTTCCAGCTGCACTTCCAGACTCTTCCTGCCTGTTTCAATCTGTGATATAATTTTTTCTGAAAGCTTTGCATTCAGATCTTCCAGATTCTGAACCGGTAAGGCAGTGGCAGGTGTTTCAGCTTTGTGGGTACTTAATTCAGACATTTGCCTCGGTGCAATGAGCTTTTCCTGAAACATACCAGGGAACTTATCCTGCGGGGCATCTTCGTCATCCAGACGATTCTTTTCATCTGTTTTCAACCGATATCCTGGTCCATCAGCCTGCGCCAGTTTTTTCTCTGTCACACCGGGACCATACTCTGTAATAACCTTCTCTGACACAGAACGTTCCTGTCCGCTCATTTTTAAAAGAGCTTCTCCAGGTCCTTTTACTTCTTCCTTATTTCCATCTTTCAACGGAGTAGCATTTACATCCTGTGCTACCAGTCCGATTTGGGAATCCGGCATTGTCTTTTTTGGCATCATACTGTTTAATGCATTGAAGTCTTCCTTTTCCTGAATCAAAGTACTGTCATCCTTCGGATTCCAGTTCTTAAGACGAAATTCCTTAAGCAGCTGAAATGAATCCATAGATTTCGTATCCCCGGATTCTTCCTTTGAATCTATGGAAACCGGCATCTGACCTTTTAAAGATTCCAGACCTGCAATCAGTGCATCTTTTTTCTGCTGATCAGGGGTATCAACCGTTTCACGGGTCTTTCCATCCTGCTGTACCTGAGGTACCCCTGCGTTTGAAGCTGCAGTCTCAAGATCCTTGTTCAAATCCTTTTTGTCCTTGCCAGTGTCTTTCTTTAAATCTTTCTCTCTCATCATTTTCTTAAAACCGGAAGAATCATTTACTGATGTATCTTCTGTCTTCTGAGATTTTGGCATCTGCCTGATTAAAACTTCCACACTGTTTGTTTTCATCTCCATTATTTTCCCTCCCTTCTCTATTCTGCCTTAAGGCATTGATTTTATGGTAACTGCCGGGTTTTGAACCGACAGGACTACCAGCTGATGCGAACTGACATCGTATTGGAAACAAACTCTTCAATGAACAGTTCTTCACTTTTTAACACATCTTTGTTGTATTGATCCAGTTTTTTCTCTTTTAACTTGTCAATGGAAGCTTTTTCTTTTTTAGCCTCAATCACTTCAATGCGCTTTTGTTCCTCTTTTTTCTTAAGCTTTAAAAGTATCCCCTGTTCCGTCACAATTCTTTGCTGAATAAATGTTATATAGCGTTCGTATTCTCTCATAATATTGACAGTAACTCCGCAAAGGGTATCTTCCCTGTAACGGACAGCCGCGCTCTGGCTCTTCTCCATCAATTCCTCAATCCGCTTTTCCTGCTGTGCTACACTGGCAAGAATCTGTGCATGTTCGGTTTTGAGATTCTCAAGCACCTGGTCTTTATAATTTAAAACAGTATCAAGAGGAAAATTGAATTTTTTCATCTTCAGCCTTCTTTCACAGAGTTTACTTTAAAATTGCTCTCATCTTCTCAAGTATTTCTTCATAGCTGTCATTCTCATTGATCCCCTGACACAAAAACTGATTGATCTTCTCTATCTTTGATATGGCAACATCCAGTTTCGGGTTGGTTCCCGACTTATAGGCGCCAATGGAAATTAAATCTTCATTCTTTTCATACAGGCTCAAAATATCTCTGATCTCAGAGGCCATATTTCTGTGCTCATCTGATACAATATTGGTCATAAGACGTGATATACTGGCACTTACATCGATTGCCGGAAAATGATTGGCATTGGCCAGTTTTCTGCTCAGTACAATATGTCCGTCTACAATACCACGCACCGTATCGGCGATGGGTTCGTTGGTGTCATCACCTTCTACCAGAACTGTATAAATTCCAGTAATGGAGCCTTCTTTAAAATTACCGCTTCGTTCCAGAAGTTTTGGAAATTCAGCATATATGGAAGGGGTATATCCTCTTGCTACCGGAGGTTCGCCGATGGCAAGACCAATCTCTCTCTGGGCCATGGCAAAACGTGTGAGAGAATCCATCATTAGGAGTACATCTTTCCCCTGGTTTTTGAAATACTCTGCGATCGTGGTAGCAACCAGCGGGCATTTCATACGAAGCATGGCCGGCTGGTCCGAAGTCGCCACAATCAAAACAGATCGTTTCATTCCTTCCGGGCCTAAGTCCTTTTCAATAAACTCTCTTACCTCCCGGCCTCGCTCTCCAACCAGTGCCACAACATTGATATCTGCTTTGACATTTCTGGCAATCATTCCAAGCAATGTACTTTTTCCAACACCGCTGCCTGCAAAGATACCGATACGCTGGCCCTTACCGATGGTATTCATACCATCGATTGCCTTGACCCCGAATTCCAGCGGATCTGTAATGGGAGGGCGGGTCATGGGATTGATATATGGATTCTCAACATAATAATACTTGGGATTTTCAAAAGGTCCTTTCCCATCCATGGGTTCCCCCTTGGCATCAATGATCCGGCCTCTTAAAAAATCTCCCACAGGTATCTTCAAACGTCTTCTTGTATTTCTTACAAAGCTTCCTGCGGCTATTCCGCTCATGTTTTCATAAGCCATAAGCTGAATCTTATCATTTTTAAATCCAACCACTTCCACAGGGATCTGTTCTTTCCTGTCCTCATTGTAAATATAAGCGATATCTCCAATGCTGGCCTTTCCTCCGGATGCTTCCATAGACATACCAACAATATTTTCAATCTTGCCGATATGATCTATGGTCTCTGTTTTCATGATTAAGTCCGATAAATCTTTGAACATACGGATTCCTCCTGCTACAGTCTTGCGTTATTGAGAATTCCCTTAATATTTTCTATCTGGGTATTTACGCTGACATCAATAATCTCCTCCGGAAGTTCGATGATGCATGTTCCTTCTTCTGAATGGTCCATGGCAATAATCTTGATATTTCCGGATATATGGGAGAGTTCATTTAACAGTCCCACATCTCCCTGGATCATCATTCCGGCATCCTTTTGGGATACGTAAATTTTCACCCATTGTGTTTTTTTCAGTTTTCCTGCAGCAGCGACTATCATTCTTTTAATAATCTCACCGCTTGATTTCAAGCTGGTCTGTATCACCTTTTCCGCTATGGTTAAAGTGACCCGTTTTAAATCATCAATGTAGGTTTCCAGAATTCTGTTTTTTTCTTCTGAAACACTTTCAATCGTTGATTTAATGGTTTCACGGAATTCCTTCATCCGTAAATCCAGTTCTTCCTTATGCTCTTCGTACGCAGCCAAGCGTCCTTCCTGCAATCCGGCTTCATAGCCGTCCTGATAACCGTTCTCTCTGGCATCTGTGAGTATCTTCTCAGCTTCTTCCTTTGCCTGCCTTACAATCTCCTCCGCCCGGTTATAGGCCTCTTCAAAAATCTCGGCAACCTGAAGACATTCTTCTTCTGCCTCGGGATTGTAATGTTCCTGCTCCTCCGGCCCGGCTGCTTCCTTTTTCACCACTATATCTTCAAATTTCTGTTGAAATCCAAACTCCAGTACCCGATCCGCAGCCTCAGGACCCTTGATAATATTAGGCAATGATATCATCCTTTCCGCCCTTGCTGATTATCAGCTCGCCCTCTTCTTCCAGACGTCTGATAATGCCAACAATTCTCTGCTGTGCCTCTTCTACATCTTTCAGACGTACATTAACTGTAACTTCCATGTCGGACTGAATGCTTTCTTTCATACGGGTTGACATATTGTTGAAAATAACATCTGTAATCTGTTTATTGGCATTCTTAAGCGCATAAACCATATCCTTCATATCGCATTCGCGGATAAAACGCTGAATGGATCTGTCGTCCATTGTAATAATGTCTTCGAAAACGAACATCTTCTTGCGGATGGTATCTGCCAGTTCTGCATCTTTTCTTCCCAATTCGTCGAAGATAAGTTTTTCGTTTCCTCTGTCCATATGGTTCATTACGTTTGCTATGTAATCGATACCGCCAACGGTTGTATAATCCGTTGTAAGTATACCGGAGAATTTCTTCTTAATCTCATTCTCTACAATCTTAATGGCTTCCGGAGAAGCGCTTTCCATTCTGGCAATGGATTCCACTACCTGAAGGCGCTTCTCAGGAGAAAGCTCAGAGATCAGCTGTGCTGTCATCTCTTCATTAGTATAGGATAAAACCAGCGCAATGGTCTGTGCTCTCTCATGCTGTAGAATAGAGAAAAGATTCTTGGAATCACTCTTCCGGATAAAGCCAAAGGATCTGGATTTAAGTGACTGGGTTACTTTCTGGAGCAGGCTGTTAGCTGTACTCTCTCCAAATGCCTTTTCCAGAACAGTTCTTGCATATTCAAGTCCGCCGTCTGTTACCACCTTTTGAGTTAAACAGGTTTTATAAAACTCATCCAATACGGCATGGGTGGTTTCTGACTCAACATGTCCGAGTTTTGCAACTTCGACGGTTAATTTTTCAATCTCATCTTCACTCAGATACTTATATATTTTGGAAGCCTTATCCACGCCGAGTGAAACAATAACTGTTGCCGCTTTCTGTTCCGGCGTTAGATTAGTCGTCATTATTGTTTCCTCCATTTAACCAGGTCTTTAATAGCTGTGCTGAAATCTCAGGATTCTGTTCTGCAAATTCACGGACGCTTTCACGCAGTTCCGCAACTTTGTCCTCTTCAGGAGCAAGGACCTCGATCTCCTTTTCCTCTGTATCATCCATCTGCGGAAGAATTGGCATATCTTCCTGGCTGTCTTCCAGCTCTTCAGCAAGCGCTCTTTTCCTTCTTCTGCGCCGAATAATAAGAATAATAATAACCAGAAGAAGCAGTACTCCAGCCAATGCTCCAATAAGAATCCACTGATTAATCAGAATACCATTGGTGCTCGCCTCTGCAGGCTGATCCGGTTCTTTCGGCACCTCAATTGTGTAGAACGGCGCTGCTACAGCAGTAATCTTTTCAGCCCGGTCTGCCTGGGCAATTCCCGCAGCATTTCCTGCAAGATTACGTATATCATCTACGGACAGTGAACCAAAGTCATTGCCGTTGACTACAACAGAAACGGTAAGGTTCTCAATACTTCCAGGATTAACCTGTCCCTGTTCCTTGATCTGGTTTAATAAGTATTTTCTGTTTAAGCTGCTGGATCCATATGCATTATCCGAGTTTTGGCCGCCTGCATTATACTGGGGAATATCAGCATTAGCCTCTGAACCGGCAACCCCTGATGCAGTCTGTCCATCTCCGGAATATTCCTTGAAAATGGATTCCTCAGAAGTAAGTCCCGTTTTATCCTTCTCATCAATCTTTTCCGGTGTATTATAGACAATACTTTCCCGGATCAGCTTTTCCATGTTCACTGTGCCTTTAACGGATACCCGCACATTGCCGTTTCCGTATACCGGTCCCAGTACATTCATAACCTTAGCAGAGATCTGGTCTTCAATCAGCTTTGATATCTCATCTGCTGCTTTTCCGGAATCTGCATCACTGTCATCGGAATTGGTTGATATCTCACGTCCGTTGCCGTCAAAGACGGAAACATTATCGATTACCATTCCGGGAATACTTTTTGAAATTAAAAGCTGAATGGATTTCGCCTGCTCTTCCGTCGGCGATCCCCCGTCCTTCATAACGACAACAGCCTGGGCACTCGCTTCCTTCGCGCTGTCTTCAGACAGTGCATATTTAGAAGTTTCTCCCAGGGCTATCGTAACGTATGCTTCTTTTACTCCATCAAAAATCTGGATCGTAGATCCAATTCTTGTCTCCAGATCGTACAGCTTAAATGTCTGACGATCTGTATCTGTAGTCATAAGATTAACATTGTTTTTGAAAACGTCATATGTAAAACCGCTTTTGGGATATCCTTCTGATACCAGCTTGGCTCTTGTGGTGTCCATCTGTTCTG
>JAEWPQ010000019.1 GCA_023460575.1 Bacillota bacterium | reverse complement strand
TACAGGAATAACTTTTTTATTTACTCGAATATCAAGTGGATATCGAAACAATTTTATGAATTTTTCTTTATCTGTTATAGATTCTTTTATCTGTTTGGCAAAATTTTCAACTTCTGTTGATGTCATTTGACGACTCATAATACGATCTCCACTGTAGTAATCATCATCATCATATCCTATAGGCATAAACGTTGACAAATACATACTAATCGTTACATCTTTTCCGGAAATTTTTCCGGTGCCTTTTAAATTTCCATCATAAATAGTACCTTTTAAATATCCGCCTTTATTATCATTTAACTCGAATTCCGTTAGACTTTTCATTTCTCCACGAAGTGTTTTTTCATCATCGCTTCTAGTAATATATGATGCAGTCAAATAATTACCTTCTCTACGGATGTTCATTTGTACTTCTGATTCTCCTATTGTACCTTTAAAAATATTGTGTGTATTATTCCGGATTGGTTGTTCCATGGTGGTTTCAGTATATGTTTCCTTTTCTGTCGTTAACGCCTCAGTCTTAGTTACTACTGTTAATTGCTCAGTGCTGGTTTGATCTTGCTTAGTCATTTCAGTTTTTCTACAACCCATGCTGATGATACAAATGATAAAGGACACCATTATCATTGCTGAGTGTTTAACGCTTTTTGTCCTAATCATTTTCAATTGCTCCTTTTCATGAAAAAACTTTATTTACTGCCCAATTCAAGAAGAAAAACTACGTTTATCTTTTTCTGCAATACTTAATAGTTCACGACAAGGAACCTACTCAATTAGCTGGACAGCATCTGGTATTCCATTGGCTTGGCAGGTCCATAAACATTACTATTTTCGACAAATTTCGACGCAAATCTCACATTGTGTTGATGCTGTAATACAGATTCCTGAAAAACGCACTTTATCCTTGGCGTAGACAATCGGTTAACTAATACTTATAGAAATATCAATACCGTGCTGAGCTCATATATAACAAACTATCTCTCAACAAAAGCACTTACAGCTTCCTTCAGCTCATCACTGAACTCATCGAGATCTTCACAGCTAATTGCACCCTCGTTTATAAGTGAAATAATATTATAATTAAGATTCGACCGGCTCATTTCTAATTGAACGCCAGTTTTCTTTCTATCTTCCTTTATTCTCTTGTCCAGCCTCCAAAATTTTTCTGATGGATTAGCGTCTTCACTTAGTAATTCTATATATTCATTATTTAGCCTGTTCATATATGATTCCTGCCAATCAACAATTTTATTTCTAAAAAGCGCCCAATCCTTCTTTGTAAATGAGTTCTCTTTCTTGGCGCATCACGAAACCTGGCACAGTCCATAAAAAGCAGACCACTCTCTTGGCGGAATTATCTGCTTTTAAGTCTAACTGTGTACCTGACTTTTAAAATATTGCGATTAATATTGCTTTCCATGTTCATTTAAAATCCACCAAATTACAGTGGTGGTATTTTATATTTCGTTTCTGGAGGTTGCCAGTCTTCTCCATATAATGCCCTGCACTGCCTTACCCAATTAATAACTTCATTACATTTATGATCAAAATTTTTTATTATTAAATTTTCTTCACCCTTTTGCCAGGCTTCAATAAAATCTACTAGAATGTTACACCTGCAAAACAATGGAATATCTACACAAGCTTTACCACTGGATTTCACATATTCCCAACGCCCTCCTAGCTTCTTAATTAGCATATTTCCATACACGGAAGCAAGCTCTACCAGCTTATCCAGTATGTCCTCATACATTTCTCCTTGTATTTCTTCAAGTTCTTTTTTTAACAACTGTAAAATATCCTCCTCTGGCAAATCAGCCGCATTAATCCGGCTCATAAACTGCTTCATCAGAACAGCATTCTCTTCATATAACTTTTTATACATTTGAGTAGTTGGCTTAAGAGGGTCCACCATGACTTTTTTTTCATTAGCTAATTCATTTAATTTATCAATACCATATTTCTCAGCAACATCTAAAAGCTTATTCAGCACTTCTCTTTGATCTTGCTCATTGTTAAATCTCAGGAAGTCCCAATTGTATTTCAGGTCATTGGTAAGCTCTTTTGTTCGGTATATCGGAAGCCCCACCCCATAAACATGAAGATTTAGTGCATAAGAATTTTCCCATTGACTCTTTTGAATCGCTATATACTGATCCACCCCTTCCACCTCTCGTCTAAAGGTCCAAATCAGATTATTATAACCCATATATTCAAAGCCATAGGCAGACAGCCTTTTTTCCATTATTTCGACTACAACACTTTTCTTTCCCATCATTCCTACTTTTCTGCATAAGTACTGCGTATGGTACCATATATACTACATTGGAGGAATCTCCCATTCAGCTGAAGTTGACGGAGGCTGCCAATCTTCCCCATATAATTGTCTGCAGTTAGTTACCCAAGGAATAACCCTACTACACCTATAGTTATATTCCTCTATTATCAAATCCTCTTTTCCCTTTTGCCATGCTTCAATAAAAACTTCTAACACATTAATCCAACGGCATAATGTTATATCCAAGCCAGTTTTAGCAATACGTTTATTATATTTCCAACGTCCTCCTAGCTTTTTAATTAACATATTTCCGTACACAGAAGCAAACTCCACCAGTTTATCCTGTACAGACTCATACGTTTTCCCTTGCAGTTCTTTCAGTTCCTTTTTTAGTAACGGTAGAATATCAGTCTCCTTTATCGGACCATCCACCGTAATCCTACTTATAAATTGCTGAGTCAATGCAGAATTATCTTTATATAACTTCTCATACATTTGAATAGTGGGTTCTGGCAGTTCAATCGGATCTGGCTTGGTTTTTGCTTCTTTCGTTAATTCAGTGAGTTTATTAATTCCGTATTTTTCAGCAACGTCTAACAGCTTATTAAGCACATCTCTTTGTTCTTGCTCGTTGTTAAAACCCAGGAAGTCTAAATTGCATTTAGGGTCATTGGTTATTGCTTTGGATCTGCAAAACCGAAAACCAGCATCAATTTCTAAAGTATAGTCATTTGCCGTGTAACTCCGTTGAATCACTATACTTTGAATCACCCCTTCTACCTCTCTGCTGAATCTCCAACGGTAACCCTCATATCCTGCATAATGAAAGCCATAGAGAGATAATCTTTTTTCCATTATTTCAATTACAATACTTTTCTTTCCCATCTTTCCGCCATTTCCACACTAATGCTGTATTTTATAATCCTGCAATTTTTGAATTATTATTGACGAAGTGAAAAATCACAGGGCAAATATCCAGATAAAAATAAATATATAATATTTTTTGCCTTCTCTACCATCGGTAGCCCTCATATTCTGCATATTGAAAACCACACGGAGCCAAGTCAATATGGAATTCTCTTCATATAACTTTTTATACATTTCAGGAGTTGGATAAAGCCATTCTTCCATCTCTTTTATCTTCGCTCTTGATTCCTCAGCCTTTTGCTCTAATTTTTTCAATCCGTATTGTTCAACCAAATCTAGCATCCTGTTCAGCACAACAATCTGTTCTTCTTCGTTATGAAAGGGCAGGAAGTCTAATTTACAGTTTGGATCATCGGTTATTTTCCTTGATCTACCAAACCAATAACCATTGTCCATTTCCAAAGTATAATCATTTCCATGATAACTTTTCTGAATCACTACGCTTTGGATCAATCCATCTACCTCTCTGCTAAATCTCCACCGATATCCTTCATAATCCGCATATTGAAATCCGTATGGGGTCAACCTTTTTTTCATTACTTCGACTACAATACTCTTCTTTCCCATTTTGTCTCCTTTTCAACTAATCTTAGTATGCTACCTACCAAATACCTTCGAAAATAACTGTGCTGCTTTTGCAAAAAGCGCCACAGCAACGCCATATCACATCTTGCATCAAAAGTAAAGTGACTGAATGGATAATGGATGTTATCTCAAGCCTCATTTATAGGCTTTGTCTGGAAATATTTGCTGGGAAATTTGAGTAAATAATAAACAATCCTAATAAGTTTATTGGCCCCCCTATACCGTAACCGTAAATGCCAGCCCTAAAAAAGTACCTATAAAATGCTGCATCTCTATTTGAACTCCTCTTTCTGAATTCTACTACCAAATCTTGTATTCGGTAGATACACAACTGTCATTATTTCCCCTATATCTATAAACCTATCTAGGACCTCAACTCTAATCTCTTTGTTTGTCTCATTTTCAATTATCGTCAAATATCTTTTTCTAACTGTATTATTTCGGCTATGATCTTGAGATTTTGTTATTCCAGTAACAATATTAAAATCTTTATTTCTAGCATAAGAAATATCTTTAAAATACGGTATACAAATTCCAAAATACCATACCACAACTAAAAGCATACACAATCTAAATACCACTTCAAAATAATACTGATTTTTACCTGTTTCCACCCACTCCTTGAGTATTCCCTCTTTTAATGCATCAGAAGCCTTTTTCTTACGAGCAACAAGATAAACAAAAAATAAAAGTATAACACAATGGACCACAACCATATAATAAAAATATAAGATATCGGAACTTTCCATCTAAATTCTCCATTTTAAATTTTTACGAACAGACAATATACAAGAAAGAAGAATTATTCTTCAAACAGCGCTTAATCCTAATATATAAACTATATAATCATATCATATCATCGTACAAAATCTCACGCACTACCATTTTCTTCTTTGGTAATCTGGGCTTTTCAATAATATGATACCCATAAAAATTAAGACAGGATAATACAAAGCGCAGCATCATTTCAGGATCCTTATTGATGGAACTGCCCGTTTTTTTGTCAAAAATCTCTTCTTCATAATCATAAAAACGGAGAATATCAACCATCTTTTTCCCGGTTGTACCGCTATAGAAGTCTACTATTCTGGTACTGATTCCCCATGCAATGTCATACATTTCCTTGTGCACTATCCTTTGCAGGGGACTCATATCGTTTGGATTTACTACCCTCGTTGGAGATACTACTCCTAATATTTCTTTCACCGCTCCTTTGGATTTATATTCCATACTGGTATAAATCCATGTTTCAATAACTCCCTCTACCCATATAGGCATCATGTCTGCAAACAGGGACCGTTCCGCAAGATAATACCAATTGATTGGGTTATCTTTTGCTTTTTCGTGGCTGGTTTGCGGAGTCAAATGACCAATATACAAAGAAATAATTCCAAACAAAACTTGAAATGAGTCAGTACAGCCTTCATAATCGATATAATGAAGCAAAGCGCCTTCTTCCTTTGTCAATTCTCGCAAGGGAATATGGGTAGGATATTTCTCATACAAAAGATTTGCCCATATTCCATAATCATCATCAACATCAAAACGTGAAAAATATTTCTTTAAATGGTGTAGAAGTTCATATATCAGACGCTCACTCCGATTTTCAAGTACATCGTGTTTGGTAGTAACAGGCAGCAATGTGCTCCCTTCAAAACGGAAAAAAATCCCCTCACTTTGCAGTGGAAAGAAAACTTCAATATAATTCTGATCAATTTCAACTGTAAGGCAGTTTGCTGCAGCGAATTGGGTTATTACTTCAAAGACAGTTTCCATCTTATATTTTTTGTATAACGTTCCGTCATATCTTAGAGTGTTCATCAGTATATCCTTTCCATAGCTATTTTCAACTACTCCTCATCCATTTCAATATCAAATTCAGCACTGGGTTTATCGCTAATCAGGTTCTCATAATACCAGAAGTATTCTTTTTCCCCCAATATTGTATATTCAATAACTTCTGTCGGACTCTGGCCTTCTATTTTTAACGTTTTTACCTTTTCCGTCCCCGGATTCCCAAATATAAATCGATTCCCTTCAGTTATTTCTTCTGGATCTATAGATGCTACAACCGCACCTATGGGGTCCCTGAGATCTTAATTTATGTCTTTTTTAATTTCTTTCCTCTTGTTATGATTTAATATCCAATAAACAATCGCACCAACTGGTAGTGATAAAAACACCTGTACTCCAGTTGAATATTTCATTATTTTAGGCATAAAAAGGGTATACACAAAAAATCCCACTTGAACATTTTCTGTCACAGTAAAACATACACCTCCATATACAATCAATATTAAAAGAAGCCATAATCCCCAAAGTTTCTGCTTCCTTTTTATACAAATTCTTGAAGTATATAAGGTAAAAACCACCTCTATGATTGCACAAAAAGCCATAAACCACTGCCAGAAATCAAATTGTTTCCATGTATTATATGTACCTATGGGTTCCTCTTTACGAGTAAGTTTAAAATAACTCAATCCCGACTGCCCATTATAATTATCAATTAAAACTAAATCAGCCTGAAATAATCCTTCCTCTGTTTTTACTAAATACAAATATTCTGTTCCACCAAGATACTCCTTTCTACTTGGTCGTTCTTTTTCCCCTAACTTTGTATAAGTATATGACTTTTTATCTCCCCAAATTTCTAAATATTCTTGAAAACTTGCTAAAGATGATTCCTGTGCTTCCTTTATATCCCCTTCATGGAGCCATAGATTAAAAGCTGCATCTGCATCTAGATTATTAAATGCTTCCAGGTATTGCTCTAAATAAGCTTCTGGTGTCATTTTTGCGGTTGCTTTTTCAGACTTCAGCTCTGATGCAAAAACTTCACTAGAACTAAGTTCACTTAATATGACTGCATATAAACATAGAGCTAGGAACAATAATAATTTCCTTATCATGTTAAATTTATTCATATTTTACTACTCTCCATATATACATTTCTTTGATATCCAAATTGTGGGCAGTGAAATATATCTTCACTCACAACAAACAGCCACTGGCAACCGTAACCTCTATAAAATTCATACTTTTTCTGAAACTAAAATCTTTCCATAAATAATATTAACAATAAAAGTAGTTACTACAAATATAATTATCAAAAGATGAACACCAACCATTACAGATTACAAGGGGCGGAAAACTTCCTATGAGTTAAATTAAAGAATTGGCTTAGGCCTTTTCAATCATGTTGATCTAACCAAACATTTAATTTCTCCAACGAGCCCTTTTTATTTATCTGGACCGTACAAATATTTCTTTCATTCTGTTTTAAATTATCCGATAAACTTCTATTTAATATTTTATAAAGACTCTTTTTAACTGCCTTTTCGGTTGAAAAACATATCCATATCATTCCTGTTATTTTTTTATAATTATCATAAATATATAACATATCACAAATTCCTGAAGCCTGGCGTCCCATAAAATAAATTGGTACTTTTTCACGATTATATAGCTGGTTAAAAAATTGCACCGACTCTTTAATGGTTGATACTGTCTTTTCAATATCATCAGACAGATATCTTTTTATATATATCAACAAATAATTCATTTTATTCAAATCATCTAATATTTCTTTAAATTCTACATCTGGTATTGAATAATCTTCATTTCCAACTATAATAAAAACATATCCTTTAATATCTGTAGAAAGTTGTGTAGCAAGTAATATATCCCCATTTAATTCAAATGTTTTTGTATTCATTTCTCTTAAAATATTAAACATATTACCTTCTTTGTTCTTTCTTAGTCTTCTTATATTGAGAGCACGCTTCATTTTAATGATATAGAAATACCCATCTATTATAATTAAACTAATCCACCAATAATAAGTTTGAAACTTAAGATATATACCTAATACGTTTTGTATAAAACTACAATTCCCAAAAATCCCTATTAAAATCATTAGTATAAGCAAGCAAAAGTTAAAAGCTTGATAAATAAGAAGTATAAATGCAAATTTTTTTATGTAAAATAACGGAAAAAGTATTTTCTTAATTATTATTGGTAAATAAAACTTACCTTTGTCTTGTTTAGTAGATGCCGTAATATTTCCTACTATTATATTTTCCCAAAAATAAATCCCTATTATAATTAAAAAATATATTAATAATACTTCTTCTCTTGACTTCATTCAGCTTTTTCCTTTTTTACATTTTATTTACTTTCTTTATTATGAAATTGACAAGTAAATTATTTGGTAGCCCTGCACTTATTCTCTTTAATGAACAATTATTCACTGGTGAAGTATAGAATGATTACGCTTAAAAAGATTGTCTAAAAAACTGTTAACAATTCACTTAACATAAATACTTCCAGTACCATTTACTACATATGCTCTTCCTCAGATATAAACTTATGCTAAATATTTCAAACTGAGTTCCAATAATATTGGACCTAATAACCAATAAAATTTTTGAAACTTTGAATATATATTTACCAAGTATATTATAAATTCATTAACTCCAAATAATACTATAATAATACCTATACATATCATTAATATAAAAAAGAAAAAGTTAAAAACCTGATATATAAGATTTACATATGTAAACCTTTCTATTTTAAATAACGGGAACAGTATTCTTTTTATTCCTATTTGCAACTTGATTTTACCTTTTGCCTTTTCATTATAAGCTGTTAAATTTCCAAACAATATATTTTCCCATAAGTAAATACAAATTATTACTCCAAAATAATATATATTTGCTCGCGATGTCATTATTTTTCTCCTATATTAAATAATATTCATTCCATAATTTTCAACAACATCTAACAACTTATTCAGCACATCTCTTTGTTCTTACTCGTTGTTAAAACACAGAAAGTCCAAATTGCCTATACTTTGAATCACCCCTTCTATATCTCTGCTGAATCTACAACGGTAGCCCTCATATCCTGCATATAAAAGCCTCTGCTTTGGTGACTGATACTACAGCATTTTCTCAATTTTCTACTTCTATATCAAATTGTGAACTTGGTTTATCGCTAATTAAATTTTCATAATACCAAAAATATCTCTTTTCACCATATAGAGTATATTCAATAATTTCAGTTGGACTCTGACCTTCTATTTTCAGCCTTTTTACATATTCTGGATCAAGTCCTCCAAATATAAATCGATTTCCTTCTGTGATACCCAAATCTTTTAAATCAGGTAAATCAAGGACTTGAATTGCCTGACAGAATATATCGAAATGTCCTTCTGGTGTTTCCTTTATTTTTTTATAATTACCATATCCTTGAAAGATTGCAGTAAGTAATGCATATTGCTTTTTATCCTCTACTATTTTTATTTTGAATTTAGCTTAGTGCTCCTTCTTTTGAATCCTTTTTTGAAAAGTAAACCATTGTTGCATAATCATCGTTTTCAAAGATTTTTATTATGTCACTTACTTTACTTGCATATAAATACTCTTCTCCAAAATAAATTTTTTGGTTTACCACAACTAGAGCCGCTTCTTTGGTATTTGCATAAATTGGAGCCGGTTCTTCGAAAGTCGGTATATCCTTTGCCTTAAATTCCAATACTAAATGTTGTGAATTATCTGCTGAACCTTCCTCACTTTTTGTTAGATTCATTTTTGCTCTATTCTGACATAATTTTTTATTAATACTTCTTTTAAATATTTGTACCCTTCATAGCATTCATCTAGATTAG
Organism: Bacillota bacterium; assembly: GCA_023460575.1. Classification (GTDB taxonomy): domain Bacteria; phylum Bacillota; class Clostridia; order Lachnospirales; family Lachnospiraceae; genus Lacrimispora. The sequence goes on along the minus strand of JAEWPQ010000019.1, from coordinate 9,869 downwards.
TAATTTTTTTCCCACTCACAAAAATCTCCATACTCTCTCCCATTTCTGCATTGGTAATTATAATATTTCGTAATATTACTTTTTCTATAGATGAAAATGGAATTTTTCGTTTGAATTTAAAATTATGTACCACAATTATACAATCAAAATTTACTAAAATCTTCCAATGATATGTAATATAAATAATAAACAATCCTAATAAGTTTATTGGCATCCCTATAATCTTAATATGCAATAAAGCATGACCAGCAAAGAAAAATATTGTCATTGGCACGCCTACCGACAAAGTAAAGATTCCTAAGTATCTATAAGGTAGTGGTATTCTGACAACCTTACTTTCACTTTCTACCTTATCTTTTTGTTTTTTTAAACAATTAATCCATATATTTATTACCGTAACCGTAAATGCCAGTCCTAAAAAAGTACCTATAAAATGTTGCATCTCTATTTGAGCTCCTTTTTCTGGATTCTACTACCAAATCTTGTATTCGGCAGATACACAACTGTCATTATTTCCCCTTTATCTATAAACCTATCTAGGACCTTAACTCTAATCTCTTTGTTTGTCTCATTTTCAGTTATCGTCAAATATCTTTTTCTAACTGTATTATTTCGGCTATGATCTTGAGATTTTGTTATTCCAGTAACAATATTAAAATCTTTATTTCTAACATAAGAAATATCTTTAAAATACGGTATACAAATTCCAAAATACCATACCACAACTAAAAGCATACACAATCTAAATATCACTTCAAAATAATACAGATTTTTACCTGTTTCCACCCACTTCTTTGAGTATACCCTCTTTTAATACATCAGAAGCCTTTTTCTTACGAGCAACAAGATAAACAAAAAATAAAAGTATAACACAATGGACCAAAATATATAATAAAAATATAAGATATCGGAACTTTTCATCTAAATCCTCCATTTTAAATTTTTATGAATAGACAATACACAAGAAGGTATTTACTCAAAAATTTTATGCATCAGTTAGTACAACCTACTCCGGATACATGATAAGCCCAGCGAAAATATGCATCATAAAACTCATAAAGTTTACTTCCACCCCATTGATTAAATTCATTATATTTTTCTCCAATAAAATCACCTATTTTTTTAATAGAGTCATCTATCTCATCCAAATTTCCTTTAAGTTGTGCCAGTCCGAATTATCACAATCATTTAACTAGAACACTATTCTAGCAATCTCTTTTGACGCATTATCTAATGCATCCCCTTGCGTATTATTGTTTCTGATACTTGAGATAGCAGCACTTACACAATAACGATCAATAAAATAATATCCTTGAAAATACGCCTGATAATCTGTTTTCTTCTCAATAATATTAAACAATGCCATTCTCACTAAGTTATCACGACAGTCCTTCGGCATATTGGAAACCATGTCTGAACCATCTGGATTTTTCAAACTTCCTGAATATTCATACGCATAAATATTATTCCTTAACCATATCCTTGAAGAAACTCCACTTGTAACCGCACCCAGATATTTCACATCCCCGTGTTCTGTAGTCACAATTCCATCACGTGGTCCCAAGATACTTCCACTCAAAATATTGTTACATACATCACTTCTATTATATTTACGATACGCAGGATACATGGATACACTTACATTGCTTTGTAGAGCATTCGCAAAATCGATTTTAATCTGACTGTAAATTGCTTCAATAAAGCTATTATGCTCAACCATCTTATTTATCATATCCTTAAGGTCCTCAAACACAATAATTTCATATAACTTATAGTCTGCTGAGTTATAATCCGGGTTACCACCATCCTGCACTAAGGTTGTTGAATTAGGATATACATAACGCAAATCTTCATTATTATATACCTTGTAGTTATATTTAAAATCAACACCATTAACCTTACCAATATCAAACATTTCGAGCAATCTGTAGCACTGTAGATAGGTATTAGGAAATTCTTTGAAACCCTTTCCATTTCCCTTCTTGGCAGACTCCAAAAAATCACGAACATTCTCTACTGTTACATTTTCGTCATCAATCCCATACATAAAATCATACAATGTAGACACTGAATCTGGACGTGTCATAATAAAAACTGGCACTGATTCAAATGCACTTTTGTATGCATTTTTATACCATTTTATTGTATCAGCAAATGGTGCTGCTGTTCCCAAGAGTAAAACCGCATCAATTCCATCTATTCCCAATTCCTGCATTGTTCTGAACTGAACTTTAATCGCTTCTTCTGGATCTATATCCAAAAGACCTCTTGTATCACGCAATACAAGTGAAACCTCTTTCTCATTGAAGAATTTAACAAATACATCAACTGGAGGCACAAGCACCTTAATTCTGCGTAAAAACCTGTTACTAAGTCTATCCTTGATAATCTTTGCCAGTCCCTTGTCGTCGCAGGCATTTACATACTCTGTAATTGTATCTAACACATATTTTTCAAGTTCACTGCTAGATAAATTTTCCTGTTTTTCAAGTCCAAAAATGTATCGTAAATACTTACCTTCCTCACTATCCAACACCTCGGAAAACTTTTCACAGCTAATCCTCTCCTTGAAATCAGTACCAAATACTCCCTGATAGTTTAATAGAATTTCCTTCAAATTAATATCTGTTGCCTCAGAATCATACGTCCAATCCACCGTAACTTCAGTTCTACAATTGCTCAACGAAACCATTTTACCTCTGAAATTAGGATGGCATAATGCCATTGCAATAGTTGTCTTTCCACCTTTTGTTAAGGCTGTCATTAATAAAACTAATTCTTTTCTTCTCATAAGTTTTTCCTTTCTGCTAATAAGCATAAAAAAAGATCATACGGTTACGTATGATCGACTTACCTTAACAATATTCCAATATATCCGGATATCATCACGAAAGCGATCACACCAATAGCAAGAACGAAAGCTCTTTACTATACTAATTAAAGATTATCACGTTAATTTTTCCTTGTCAATGTTTTTTCCGCCACAAAAATACCACCCCAGCTAAGCCAGAACATCATCAAACTTCCATATTAAATTACTTTAAACATTTTCTGTGACATCAGTTTCTCACATTTATTCGAGTCCGTTAGTGTGATAAATTCGGATTTGCTTCAAAATTTCCTGTTTTGTGTTGTAAATAATAAAATGTTTAATCATAAGTGATTATACATTTTGTAAATTTCTTAATATACTTTGTCTACAATCTGAGGCACATTTCAAACTGAATATGTGTCTTTTTTGTCCTTGATTTATCAAGTGTCCCGTCCCTATAATTTAAGCCACAAGTTTTCACACCTGTGGCCTATTGTTTAAGTGGAGATAGTGGGATTCGAACCCATGACCTCTTGAATGCCATTCAAGCGCTCTCCCAGCTGAGCTATAAATCCCCTTTTACAATTTAGTGCCATGTTCTTGATATCATAATTCGTATTTCTCCTTTAAATCATATGAAAAACCAAACAATACTGTTTTCGCATAGTATATTCATAATGGACAGTTTAATAAAGTGCTTAATACCTAGAATCATTTAAAAACACAGTCCTTGAATTCACAATAATTCAATACATTAGAATTTGGCATACGACTTCAACCATTGTGTCACTCCATCTTCATCATTACTTCCTATAACTCCTGTAGCTACTTTTTTTAATTCAGGCACTGCATTTGCTACTGCATAACATTCATCAGAAACTTGAAACATCGGAATATCATTTATTGCATCACCGAAGGATATTATCTTATCGCATCCCCATAGTTTTTTCAACTTAAGGATAGCTTCTGCTTTTGTTGCATTCTTTGGCATAATTTCACACCAATATTCCGTACGATATAATTCCTGCTGGATTGTACAACGATATCTATCATCATCTGCAAAAGCCCTGTATACTTGAAGTAATTCCTCTCTTTCACCTATACAGGTATAATAAAACATAATCCCCTGATAAAGTTTTGTATCACTAGTTAATGGACGTAACCTCTTATCTCCCTTTCTTAAACTAAGGTATCTTTTCATTCCATCATTCTCTTTGCATGTAACCCAGGAAACCGATTCTACATTATCTATATGAGAATATACCAATGGACTAATATTATATTTTTTCATGACTGAAATAACCTTATCGGCTTCTTCTTTTGTAAATTCTGTGGATGATAAAATTTCATTCGTAGCAGGATTAATAATATACGCACCATTATATGTTATCACCGGAATGTTAGTGGATAAGCCTTTAGTTACTACTGATGCCGATACTAAAGAACGTGCAGTGGCATATGTAAACTTCATTCCCTTTTCAACTAGATTATTAATAATATCGATACTTTTCTGATTTATTGTATCATGTGTATTTAATAATGTTCCATCTAAATCTGTAACATAAAGAGTCTTCAACTTAATTACCTCCAGACCTAAAATTTTTCTTAGTTGATTTATATAGCCTATTAAATATAATGGATAGTTACAACTGCTAGACAAAATTGGAATTTGTTAATTTCTCATTATACTTATACATTCTACATCACTTGCTCTCAACGAACGTAAACTCAGTTGTTTTGTTGTAAATTCCATATTATCTATTCAATTTCAATTAATTTATTTAATTACGATTAACCTTTCAAGTAGAATGTAAAGACCTATATGTATGACAATAGCTAACTAAAAAAAATGATTATTCTTCAACCATTGTATAGATTTCTCAGTGTCTTTTAAACTGTTTGTTTCAATTAACCATGTACTATTTTGAGAATGTTTTTCCAACGCCATACATATCTCCATGAAGTCTATAGTTCCACTTAAAAAATCTAAGTGTTGGTCAGAAAGTCCATTATTGTTGTGTAAATGTACGAAACTTATTTTTTTATTTAAGTGTTCTATCCATTTTAATACAGGAGTACTAGAATTACAGTTGGCATGACCCACAACCAAACAAATACCTAATCTCTTATCATTTACCGTTGTAATAACTTCAGAAACTATATCTGGTGAATTTTCAAACTGATTTTCCAGATGAATTGTAATGCTTTCATCTTTTTCACTTAGAAATTCGTCAAAAAATAATGCAGCTCTTTTTATCCAATTAGACGGTATACTTGTTCCAGGTATATACCCATGATGAAGAATAATATTAGGACATTTCAATAACTTTGAGATATTGTATGCATTTTCAAATCGCTCCATAGTAGCTGATTTTATTAGTTTATCCTTGCTACCCAGACACAAGTCTTTGTATGGCCCATGCATTGAGACAATATTCATGTCATGATATACCATTAAAGATTTTTTAACCTCTTCACTATAATCATCATAAACATCCGGTTCGGAAAAAGCATCAATATTTACTGATGTACCATATTTTTTACATAGAATCGAGACTTCTTCAGGTTTAGATCCATCACATAAAACTATTTCTTTCATAGCTCATGACCTCTTTTTCTGATTAATTACCAAAACAGCCCAGATATAATCTTAGTAAGGCGAAAAATCTTTATAACTATTCCATATAAAATTATACATATACCAAATATCTTTAATAGTAAGAAAAACACAATATCAAGGTAAACGAATTGTATTGTAAAGTTCCTTTTAAAGTCCCATCAGAGCATTTTGATTTATTAGAATATGTTATCTCAAAATTCTTTGTCAATGATCTGAAGAGAACAAGATTTATCATCTCGATAATTGGATTTTTCGACTATTATTCTTTCCACGTTATTATCTAAATCTATATAATAATGGTTCCAATACACACAGTCTCTTCGAAACACTAGCAAAACTGTCAAGATGAAAAATAGGTATCAATAATTCTATTTATCTCTGGATGCTTCTTTTCGTCTTGCACAAGATAGTCTATAAAGAAATCTTCAACCTCATCATCAATTATATTTGCAAGCAGTTCATAAAACTTATACCAAACAGATACAAAAGTATAATTTCTGCAGAAATAAAGCGCCATTTCCTTAAATCGTGGTTTCTGTGTATAATATAAAGCAGTTGCAATATTTAAAGCATCTTGATCAGATATAGACTCCTGGTTCTTTATTATTCGATCCAGTCTTTCATCTGAAATATCACCTGCCCACTGCTGCCTTGCAACAGTTATTACGTCCGGAAAAATCTTCTCTGCTTCCAATATTTCTGGTAGCCAATCATAATGCTGGTCAAAATCATTATTATACATTGACAGATATTTTTCTGTTTCTTCTTTTTTGAGTTGATTTAATTTTAATGATTTCATTGTTTCTGAAACGGGAATTAACAATTCTTCCTGACTAAAGAATGTACCATTGATTGATATACCACCTTTGAAGTTTTGTTTATCATTTGGCACGGATATGGAAGTTGTCGGAATTATAACAAGTGTTTTTACCTTTTTCTTATCCAGTGCAGCAGCCACAGCCTTATGATGTCCATCTATCAAACCGCACAGATAACCTTCCATATAATATGCTATTGCCCTATAGTCATCATTATTTCTATAAAACTCAGCTCGCTGAGGATTGTAAAGACTCGTCGGCTGTGTGGGCAAAATATAATATGGAATTTCTTCGCTCCAAATCCCTTCGCCCACATAAATTGGGCAAGATGCCTTATTATGAAATGGTTTATTATTTAGCTTCCAAAAGAAATTACCATTACCATCTGTAGGGCAGAGTTCTGTATCAACAAGTGCATAATACCCTGTTGGCAATAATCCCAGAAGAGGTTTAAGATTTTCTACTGACTCCTCTAACGAAACAAATTTTCGATTCAATATATCACGTAATTCTGATATAACTTGCTGGTCGCTCATATTCAATCCATAACCTGCTGCAACAAGCTTTTCGCAAGTCGGACAGAAATATGGACCCTCTCCATGAAACTTTATCAACGGGGTATTTCCGAAAATCAAAGCAGCTAATGCATCATTCTCTAAATAACCATATTTCATAGATAATAGACCTTTTCCATTTTTCACATAGAAGACTATTCCATTACCTCCCCAATCCGAGTTATTTTCACTTATTATTTTTATTATAATTATCTCTGTATTAATTTTTTTAAAAAAATTACATAACATAGTACCACCCCGCTCATGGATTTACCTTATCATCGAATGAATTGGATACATATCATCGATTTAGGTTTTAAAGAAATTAAATTATCATAATGCATACTTACTTTTTATAACTTGAGTACTTTCTTTATTTTATGTCAAATTGTAAAGTAATTCAACCAAATTATGGTAATCTATTATACGTTATCTACATCTCAAACATAATAAATCGCCATTTTACATAACCTTAATAATGCCACCCTGTCATCTACAATCAGGGCAAAAAAGGCACATTTTCAAAACGAAAATGTACCTTTTTTGCCCTTGATTTACCAAGTGTCCCGCCCCTATAAGTTATAATTTAAGCCACAAACATTCCTGCCGCGGCTTATAATTTAAGTGGAGATAATGGGACTCGAACCCACGACCTCTTGAATGCCATTCAAGCGCTCCCCCAGCTGAGCTATACCCCCATATGCTAGAAAACCCTTTATCTATGCGGTTTTCCGTCTTTTTTAATTTTGAAACTTTTTCTTTTTCATGGGGTCGCACACCCGGCATCTCGCGCTCCCTGCTAAGCTATATCCCTTACTTTTTCCTATTTATAAAAACAATTTGGACCGATTTTGCCTTCAACTATCCTATGTCATCCGTGGAAGAGCCAAAAAAACGGGGCTAAAAATCGCATTTTTTAGCCCCATTTTTTGCTCATTTTTCAGTCAAAAACCACAACATCTTGTGGTCTAACCCCTACTTTTCTTATCCAAACCACAATACGTCATCATTATCACCGCTTCAACGGTATTACCAAAGACCCACAAAGCTCCAGACAGCTATATCAACGTATCTGTGGACTTTGGAAACAGCGTTGGTATGATACCACTTAATAGTATAGTTGAAAAAGCAGAGGCATACAAGCCAAAACAGAGAACTACTTACAAGCTGATAAAGGAATATATCCTTGAAAAGTACAGCTTTAAGGTACACACAGCATATATCGCCGAGGTCAAGCGAGATTTAGGTCTGCCCATGTACGATGCCCCTAACGCGGTAGAAACACTTAAACAACCGAGAAAACACCCCACTCCTATTCAAGTAGATGCTATCAAAGATGCTCTTACTTATTTTCAAGTAATATAAAAAACTAAATACAGCTATGGAAATTGCTCTTTACATTTTGTAATGGGCATTTTTCATGCCCAAAATCGAAAGGAGGAACAAAAGTTGAACGCAAAAGTAATCGCCATTGCCATGCAGAAAGGCGGTGTCGGCAAAACAACAACCTGTGCCAACTTAGGCATAGGACTGGCACAGGAAGGTAAAAAGGTTTTAATCGTGGATAGTGACCCGCAAGGCTCACTGTCTATCAGTTTAGGACACGCACAGCCCGACAATATCCCCATTACCCTTGCAACGGTTATGGGTAAGGTAATTACCGACAGCCCCATAGAGCATAAAGAGGGTATCATTTCTCACCCCGAGGGTGTGGACTTGCTACCTGCCAACATTGAGCTATCGGGCATGGAGATATCTCTCATCAACGCTATGAGCAGAGAAACCATTTTGAAGCAGTATCTTGATACGGTGAAAAAGGACTATCAATATATCCTGCTTGATACGCAGCCCTCGCTTGGTATGCTGATCGTCAATGCACTGGCGGCGGCAGACAGCGTGATTATCCCCGTGCAGGCTCAGTATCTCCCTGCAAAGGGCTTAGAACAGCTTTTCCAAACCATAAACAAGGTACGCAAGCAGATTAACCCCAAACTGCAAATAGACGGTATTCTGCTGACAATGGTGGATAACCGCACAAACTTCGCAAAGGACATCAGCACCCTGCTTCGGGATACCTATGGCAGTAAAGTCAAAGTATTTGGCACGGATATTCCCCATTCGGTGCGAGCTGCCGAAATCAGTGCCGAGGGCAAGAGCATTTTTGCCCATGACCCCAAAGGCAAAGTTGCAGACGCTTACAGAAAACTCACGAAGGAGGTGTTGAAAATTGAAAAGCTCCGCCAAAAACATAAATCTGACATCGGTAGATGATTTATTCTCTACCGAGGAAAGCCGAGCCGATGCAGGCAGAGAAAAGGTAATGGAGATAGCCTTGACAGAGCTGTTTCCGTTTAAAGACCACCCCTTTAAGGTAAAAGACGATGAAGCAATGGCAGAAACCGCCGAGAGTATCAAGGAATATGGTGTGCTTGTTCCTGCTATCGCCCGACCTCGTGATGAGGGCGGCTATGAACTTGTCGCAGGACACCGCAGGCACAGGGCAAGTGAACTGGCAGGGCTTGAAACTATTCCCGTCCTTGTCCGTAACCTTGACGATGATGCCGCCACTATTATTATGGTGGACAGCAACTTGCAAAGGGAAAATATCTTACCGAGTGAACGAGCCTTTGCATTTAAGCTGAAATTAGATGCTATCAAAAGGCAAGGCGAAAGAACGGATTTAACTTGTACCCAAGTTGGGCACAAGTTAAACGAGGGTAAAAAATCTGTTGAAATTGTAGCTGAACAGGCAGGCTCAAGCCGAAATCAAGTACAACGCTATATCCGCTTAACCGAGCTTATCCCCGAACTTTTAAACATGGTGGACGATAAGAAAATCGCCTTTAACCCTGCTGTGGAGCTGTCCTACCTAAAACCCGAAGAACAGACGAATTTGCTTGAAGCAATGGATATGGAACAGGCAACCCCCTCTCTTTCACAGGCACAGCGGCTTAAAAAGTTTAGTGCCGAGGGCAAATGCACCCTTGAAGCCATGTGTGCCATTATGAGCGAAGAAAAGAAAGGCGAACTCGACAAGGTAACGCTTACAAGCGATAAGCTCCGTA
>JAEWPQ010000018.1 GCA_023460575.1 Bacillota bacterium | reverse complement strand
CGTAACGGGGAATCAAATGCACGTGAAAATGAAAAACCGTCTGGCCTGCCTCTTTTCCATTATTCTGCACTACATTGAACCCGGAGCATCCCAGCGCCTTTTTCATGGCGACTCCTATTTTTGCTGCTAATGGAAGGACCTTTGCTGCCGTTTCTTCATCCAGATCACAGATATCCCTGTAATGCTGCTTCGGAAGAATCAGGGCATGCCCTTTGGAAGCCGGTCCTAAATCTAAAATTACACGAAACGTATCATCCTCATATATTGTCTCCGAGGGAATTCCACCATTTGCAATTTTGCAGAAAATGCAGTCATCTTCTCTCACACGCTCACCTCCTTCCAGCGTCATACCCCTATATTTATTATATGCTGCTGCTTCTGGGTCTTCGGTATAAAATAACTCCCATGATAACACCTGTAATCAAACCTGCCACATGGGCAGCATTATCAACACCTGTGCTGGTAAAACCAAAATACAGGGAACATAGAATTACCACCACCAGCTGGCGGGTACTTAAATCTTCCAGCTGACCGCGGTTAACTGCCACGGCATATAAAAGACCGCCGATCACTCCGAAAATCGCACCGGAGGCTCCAGCGGATACCACACTTCGATATCCGGACAGATTCACAATCATGGAAACAACATTCGCTCCTACACCGCAGATTAAATAAAAGACCAGATATTTAATGTGACCAAGTGCACGTTCCAGATTATCTCCCAGAATAAATAAAATAAGCATGTTGTTCATAATATGATTGATTCCGAAATGCATAAATGCAGAAGTAGTCAGTCTGTAATATTCTCCTCTTTCAATTACCAGCGGCGCATACATGGCTCCATGGGAAACCATAAACTGGGTATCCTCAGTTGATCCATTCATCTCCAGGTATAGAAAATAAATAACATTTAACGCAATGAGACTAATATTTACATAAGCCTTCTTACGTCTGCTAAATTCATCCATGGAAGTGCTCCTTCTGAACTATAATATGCTTATTTTATCATAAACTGACAGATTATGTAAATATAAACGCAAAATTTGCAATAAAAATTTCATCTCCCAAGTTTAATAAAACAGTTTCATTTGTTTCCAGAAGCCGTCCATTGACATATGTGCCATTCGTCGAATTCAAATCACTGATACAGTAATCACTCCCAGCCTTTTCTATTTTCGCATGAATCCTGCTGATTGCCTCCCCGTCAAGTACAAAATCCACCAGTCCCTCCTGTTTTCCAATGAGAAAGGGCGTATATGTAATTGCTATATCCTGATTACCAGAACCAGCCGACTTCAGAATACGTAATTCTGTGTCTTTTTGATTATTGGTTAGAAGTACCGTCTGTATAAGTTCTCCTACTCCTGCAGATTCTAACTGTGTCTGGGGCTCCTCCTCACGCTCATAAAATACAGTCTGCCATTCCTCCTGCTCCTCCTCATTATCAGAGTAACCCTTTGAGCTGTCTTCCACGAGATGATCTAATTCATTTCTGCTGCCTGATTTGAATAATCCATACAAAACGGACAATATTCCTGCTGCCAGCACTATGTACCAGTATTTTTTAATTCCTCTGTAACCAAAGATAATAAAAAGCAGAACCGCAGCCACGGTCATGACTACAGATGATATCATTAATTGACTCCAAGAAACAAATCTGGAAGCTCTAATTTGTGCAGTCTGAGTAAATTCCTGAATAACCTGTATTTCGTCTCTTTGTGCATCCGTAAACCCTGATTGAGAATCATCAGCCTCCGTAAGATGCTGGCGGTTTCTTTCTTCCCTCTCCTGTCCTGCCGCCGGCCTGGTATCATGACTGCCGACCAGTTCTGTCAGAGTATCAATACCATAATTTTCCTTTAGGCTTTCCTGATATAGCGCATAAGCCATTACCACGCATTCTTTATCCTGGTGATTTACTTTTCCCAGAAGATAACGTAACAGTTCCGTCATCTCTTCCGAAAATTTTCTGTCTCTTCCCGGTACCAGACAGAGATAAACCAAATAATGCTCCGGTTCCAGATAGATAAATTCCGGCTGTAAAAGTATCTGACCCTCTTTCAGCAGATAGGCAGGAAGGCGGTCAAGAATCTGGGCAATCCCGGTAATGAGACCCTTAAGTTCTTCTTTATTCAAGCTGTGGAGTTCTAAAATCCGGTTTAAGGGTTGTTTTGAGGTGATTTCATAATAAAAGTATTTACGTGAATCAATCTGTTTTAAATAAAATTTCAGCAGACCATTAATCTGATTTTCTATAAGCATGTTAATTTCATATCCCTCTGTCCAGGATTTGTCCTGCTCTATAATCAAATAATTATGCTTCATTTCCCGCCTGTATGTAACATTCATCTCATTCCTCCTGACTAATCAGCGTAAGCTTTCTTAGAAAGTTCTCGGGATCAAATACCCGCTGTTCCAGCTGAAGCCTCCATTTACCGCCCATTCCTGTTCCTTTAATCCGTTTTCCGGTAAGTGAATTCCCAGTCATATTTAACTCAAATCGGTATTCCTTCCATGAGAAAGGAACGCCGGCTCTGTGAATCGCCCAGTTTGAGGCGTCTTCAGGGGATTCCGTCTCATTGTGCCTCAGTCTTTGCACGGATTCTGCAAGTGCCATAGCCCCTGCCACCTCGTCTCTTAAGCGATAAGCGGACTGAATGGATATCATAAGAGCGAATAAAATGACAGCCATAACAAAAGCGGCCTCTACGGTATAGCTTCCATTTAAGCGCATTTTCATCTTATCACCATAATAAGCCAGACTGGAACCAGAAACGGGATAAATGGAATCTTTTTTTTCCCAACATTAACTCCATTAACACGATTTATCAGAAAAAACAGGCCACAAAAAATACCGCATAGACTTAATCCATAAACCAATAGTTTTAAGTTAAATAAAGCAGGGAAAAACAGGCCGCTTATGATAAAGAAACAGCCATCCCCAGTGCCTACAGATTCGTTAGTCAATCTGCTTACCGCAAGTAAACCAAATCCAACCAGACAGCCAGTTAAGCGGCTGATCAGATCTTCTCTCTGTAACAAACACAGAATAATTCCTGCCGCGCCGGCGCCTGCAAAGAGTTGGATACTGATACTTTTTCTGCGTCCATCCTCCCAGGCTGCTGCCATAAGAAACATTCCAAAAAATATACAATTTATTTGTTCTGCCATCTTTTCCTCCTTATTGAGAGCAATAGGAACAAGCACCTAAGTGAGCCACTTCTGATAATGGCACAAGTCTTACATATGCGGTGATCGCCGTACAGTCTTTATTACTATGATATTTTTCACCTGACGGCATTATATAGACCACACTTTCTTCTGCCAGACCGGCACATCTGCTGCAGGGCTTATATTTTCCTCCGTTTATATTGCGCATACTCTCAACATCCTTTTTATTAACCGCTCTAATTTGATTGTATAAATAGTGGCAGGTCCTTTTTTTATGATACCTGGTACTGTCTCTTCCCACGTAAACCATTTCCTCTGTATGATCAGATTCCTCATTATTAAGCAGTGTATCTCCAATCCATGCTCTTCGGCAGCATCTGGCTGTCATCTTAATACTTTTCAGACCCAGTACGGTAAATGGCAGACGTATCCGATAATCCATAATTAAATCAATAGTTTCATTATCTTTTAAAATAGAAGAATGGGAAAACGATACAGAATCGAGGCATTCATTAACTTCATACTTACCCATTTTCATTTTTACATAAAGAAGAATTCCCTGTTCTGTCATTCCATTTAAGAAGCCGTCGGGAAGTTCATTTACCCCTGCAGCATTAAGACCTTCACCCTTCCCCAGCTCTTTTAAAACAGTAACATACTGGCTTAATTCTTCCCCTGTAATCTCAAGGGCAGTCTGCACCTTTCTTCCATCATTTAATAGTTTCATGGGCATCATCAGGATTATTACAGCAAACAGAAAAAGAGGAAGTGCCATTGCTGCTTCTATGGTCAGACTTGCAGAACCCGCCTTTAAGGAGGCGAATGACAATACCCTTTTTGCAGAGATATTTCTTCTTATAAAGGGGATTTGTACCTGGAGAGTAACCTTTGCTTTACGGATGATTTTAATAAACTCTCTGAAAAAGGGCATGATCATTCGCCTCCTTAATATGCTTTTTCTGTACGTACTTCCATACGAAAAACAGGTTCCAACCCTCCGAAAAAGAAATGCCTCGAAACTCCTGTTCCTTTTATTTCCGCACCATATATACAATGGGACATGCGAAACTCTTCATCTGCTGCACAAATATTCATCTGAATGATATCCATAAGACGGTAATACTGCAGGCAGCTGTGTGAGACAAAAAGAATCAGTTTTAAATATCCGGTATAATCAACACCGTTATTATCACTTCCCCCTCCCTCAAACTTCCCCTGGCCTGCTGAGTCCAGCAAACTCCCAAGTGAAAGCTTCCAGTTTTCCTTTGATTTGATCATGGAGACCTTTTCTCCCTGAAGAATACGCCTTATATCAACAATGGCTTCCCCCATTGCCCAGATGCTCATTACGAAAAAGGCCACAAGTCCGGTAAGGGGCGTGAGTCCGGTAACGCCGGTAATTACTCCTGCCAAAGCATTTGCTTCTTCTCTTTTCTCCTGGTCAGTCAGAATATGTACCAGATTCAGCCCTTCCCTCATAACCAGAAGATGGGCTATGGCTTGTGAAAAATTTTCCTCATCGGTATTCTTACCTGCAATTAAGTATTCCATCTCATATTTAACTTCCTTATCTTCTTCTGATAAAAAGTTAGTCAGAAAGCGGCCACAGTACTCCTCAAATAAGATTCGGTCTATTAATCCGTCAATCTCTCCCTGTTCTCCTGTATAAAGCAGGGATGGAAATGAGTTATTATTTAAAACCCCTTTTGATATCTCCTTCCCTTCCGGAAGAATCAGCTCCATTAAACCGTTTTTTACAAGATCCTGCACTTTTTCTAAAATTTTTTCTTTTTCAGGATCTTTTACACCATTGGTATAGGACAGGGTTGAAATATGTATCTCACACCAGATATCCATAACAGAGCCCCATAGTTCGGATAAATCAGGTCCATCATCATCATCATCGTCGTCAGAACTGCTATCCCATTCATCGATAATTTGTTCTACCTCCATAGCACGGTTTTTCGATCGTTCTATCTTGTCCTTAATGATAATAACCTCTCCTGCCAGAGCTTCAACTTCCTTTCTCCTCTCTCCATCCTGCCTGACGTAGGAATCATACCAGTCTGTGTCACTGCTTAATGTTTTTTGGACCGGATCGCTTAACTGGTACATGATTTCTGATTTTCTGCTCTTAGTCTTTTGTAATTGAGTATTTAATTGATCAGCAATGTCTCCGTAAGTTTTTATAAGAGTTGGAATCCGGTTTATCTCTTTTGTTAATTCGTCCGCTTTCTCTATGAATCCATACCCATCATAATTGATTAAACATGAATCCGCTTCCTGCCATAGGTGCTTTTGCTTTTCTAAGGAACTATTTATGTCCTCAATCACATGCTCCAGACGTACTGCTTCCTTAGTGTGTTCCCCATAGGATTTAGAAAGATCTTTTACGGCTGCGGCTTCCTTAAGATCTGTAAGCATTGTAACGGCTCCTGTCTCATCTGGAATATGGTCAAAAATACCGTATTTCATATAATCCAGTATTTCCTGCTTCATGTATTTCCCTCTGTCGTCGGTTATCTGAGCACTCTGCAGCAGTTTAGCACTCTCTATATCCATAGAATACCAGCCGGAATGTTCCATATATGGTTTTATATATTCCAGCCAGTCCTGTTCCAATTGATTGCCGTTTTTATCCTCCAGAAGAAAGATCCGGTACTTATCCCATGCCTCTCTGTGATATTTGCTGAATACGGAATCCATGGCAGAATCCGCAGCAAGCTTCAAATACCATCTTGTCCCGGCAGTCCGTGCGGACTCTAAAAGTCCGCACATCAGACTGAGGATGCATAAAAGAGTTAAGCTGAGAAAGACCGTTATATGGCCATTATTATGCATTAATACACCTCTTTCGACTGCTTGTTAATCTCTTCAAAAATACTATCCAGCAGTTTTTTGATATTGGCTTTGAAAATAATTACAAGACCTATTAAAACCACAAGAATCAATACAATTTCGATAACCCCTACTCCATCCTCCTCTCTCATAAAGTCTTTGATCTGTTCTCTCATTGATATAGCCATGGTATCACCTCCTCTCTAGTAAAATGCAAGAAATGCAGGAACTACTATCATAATCATTACCACTAAAAGCATTAGGAGGAGCGGAAGCAAAAGTCTGGTTCCCGCCTCTTCTCCCAGCGTCCTCGCTGCATTCTTTCTCTGCTCAAATGCAGAAGCCATTTCAATATCAAGCGCATTTCTTAGCTGTCTGCCTCCGTTTTTCTGATTTTGCTCCAGCAAAGCTGCAAGCTTTATGTAAGACTGAAGGCCGCACCGCCTTCCAAATTCACTATAAGCACGACCTTCGGACAGACCGCTTTTTATCTGTGCTGACGCCTTAACCATCTCTTCGTATGCAGGGCGAATAGTCTGCTTTCCTTTTTTTTGTGACTCCCCATAACCGGAAGCAATCCGTTCCCATGCACCCCTGACTGTATAGCCTGCTCCAATATAGACCACAAGTTTTGAAACCACTTCTGAGTAATCCAGTAAAAGCTGCTGTTCTCTCATTCTGACTGCTTTCTGCTTTTCAACCTGGGCCCTGACCTGTAAAAGGACTGCCAGTGAAAAACCAAGCACAGGCAATATCCCATAGCCTCCTTCCCTTGGTTTAAAATACTTTAGTTTCTGTCCATCAAATTCCTGAGGTAAAACCAGTGCATCCTCTGTCTGCTGCATTACATCAATCTCATCAGCCCATTTTCGAAAAGCTGCTTTCTGCTTTTCTTCCATTGTCAGGGCAGGAGGAAATACCTGACCTTTATATTGATAACCATGCTCATGGATCCCGTCCGATACTGCCGCAATAATCTTTATTTCTTTTCCTTCGCCAGCAAGGTCTTCATTATAAACCGTGCCAAAGGAATCAATCAGGTCAGGATCACTCGTCTCCCAGCGGACCGATAGACCGAGGCTGTCCAGCCTTGTTTTGAAATTTAAATTATATTTTATAGCATTAAGGGATTCATTCTCAGAAAGCATCTGGGTTTCCAGCTCCTTTTCAAGTCTGTCAAAAAGATCTTCTGCTTCTTTTTCTGTATAATGACGCTCCCGCACTGGAATTTCTATCAATAATTTCTTATCATCCAGTTCTTTATCCAGTCCTTTTACTAAAACTTCATAAATGCTCTCTCCCTGACCGGGTCCTGCTCTTTTTAATCCATATCCTTCAAACTCATTATGCCTGCCCCATACAGAGACAAACTCCATAACTGCATACAAAAGTACTCCGCCTGCCATGCATGCAGCCTGAATCTTTGTTACAGGCCGTTTCCATCTGATTTTTAACTGATTTTTCATCCAACCTCCTTGTCATATTTCAATATCCATCATCCGCTTTGCCATCCAAAAAGCAAACATATATATCGCCATGCAGATGGTCATTAGAATTCTTCCCGCACCTGTGGTATACATGATCTGAAAAAAACCAGGAGAGGTGAAATCAATATAAATGACAATAAAAAAAGGAATGAGATTCATGATCTTTAGTTCGAACTGTTTGGAGGCTGTCATGGTAAGAATTTCCTGTCTTACCTGCACCTTATCCCTAATCACATCTGCGGTATGGCTAATAATAGAAACCAACTCTCCTCCACTTCGTTTCGCGGTGGAAAACACCTCTGCAAAATTCTTTACATCATCAAGCCCGCTTCTTAAGGCAAATTCCAGAAATGCCTGCTCTACCGACCGGTTAATACGAATCTGGCTTTCAATAAGCTGAAATTCTTTCGTTATAAGCCCCTCCCCGCCATAAAGAGCAGACAGCTCTTTTAAAGAGGAAAGCAATGCGTTTTCAACGGAATACCCGGCACTCAAAAAAGAGGCTAGAAGTAAAATCCCTTCTTTAAATTCCAGATTCAGCTGCCTGCGCCGCTTTTCTTTTAATTCTTTTCTTTTTGTAAATGGAACAATTATTCCGAACGGAATAAAAATCAAGAATACCGCCAGACTGCGATAGAAAATATATGAAAATAGCGCTGCAATTAATAACCCCTGTCCGCTATAAACAATCCATTCCCTCAGAGACAGGATATATGTATCATAATTTAATGCCTGCTGCTTTGAGTTTTTCTGTATTTTCAAGACTCCCCACTTTTTTAAGGCTTCCGGGAACTGTCCGGGCATTATTCTGCTCCGTCTTTTCTTCCTCAAATCTATAAAGGGGATTAAGTCTGATTTCACCTTCTTCATAGCCTGCTACCTCCACAATTGACAGGACCCGTCTGCTTTTGTCTCTCAGTCTGCCTAGATGAATCAAGACGTCAATCGCAGCTGCAACCTGGCTGCGTACAGCCAAAAGGGGAATGTCTGCTCCCATGAGTACCATGGTCTCCAGTCTGGAGAGCATGTCCTTAGGGCTGTTGCCGTGTCCTGTACTTAAACTTCCGTCATGTCCCGTATTCATGGCAGAAATCATATCAAGCGCTTCTTTTCCTCTTACTTCACCCACAATAATCCTGGATGGATTCATACGAAGAGCTGCCCTGATTAAATCACCAATCGTCACTTCTCCCTCCCCTTCTCCATTGGCACCTCTTGTCTCTAACCGGACCAGATTGGGGATGTGAGTAATTTGAAGCTCTGCCGAGTCCTCTATGGTTACTATGCGCTCATTTTTTGGTATATAAGCAGAAAGAGCATTTAAAAAAGTACTCTTGCCGGAATTTGTTCCGCCGCTGATAAAAATGTTATATCCGGCTTCCACAATAATTTTTAAAAAATCTGCTGCTTCTCTGGTAATCGAACCAAGCTTTAAAAGTCTGTCTATGGTTATAGGCTCCGGAAACTTTCTGATTGTGACAGCCGGACCGTCAATGGAAACCGGCGGCAGTACAACATGAACTCTGGATCCGTCAGCCAGCCTGGCATCTGCTATGGGTCTTGAAACATTCACAGTCCTGTTTACACGGCTGACAATCTGCTGAATCATATCTTCCAGCTGTTCCTGATTCTCAAATACCTTTTCCCACCGTTCCATACGTCCGTTTCTTTCAATAAAAATCTGATTTGCTCCATTTACCATGATTTCCGTCACTGCTTTATCATCTACCAGTTCCTGAAGTACACCTAATCGCCTGAAGGAATCAAACAACCAGCCCCGAAGCAGCAGCTTTTCTCTCAATGGCAGATACTCTGTCATTCCCAGCTTTATTATCTTCTCATCTATCATGGTATACAGCTCATCATCTGATATCTGCTGATGCTGATTTAATTCCACCATAATTTCTTCCCGCATCACTCTGCGCTGTTCCTCATTCAAATCCTTTCCCTCCCTATAGCTGCTTTCTTAAGAGCTGCCGGGTAAAATCTCCTAATTCGCTCCATAAAAGCTGATCCAGATAATTGTCCTTCCTGCCAAAGGTACAATGATAGGGTAGTTTGATTTTCTGAATTCGCTTCAACATGGTATCATGACCGGAGGCCGCCAGATATGTCTCAAATTCCGCTACCTTAGCGGCTGATACACAGTCTTCTTTTACCGGCATATAGATTCCGTCACATACTTCAAGAACATCCGCCGCTCTTTTCCCCACTTGTCCCAGATCAAGTATGATGGTGCCGTACGTACTTTGCTCCGATATCTGCCTGATTAATCCTGCTATCTCCTGTGATGAAACAAAAGAAAGATCTTCCGGATACTGAACCGGAGGCACATAATCCAAATCACCCCATGTATAAATGGCAGCACCAAGCCTGCTAAAAGAAAAGCTCCCCTGCCTGTAATAATAAAACAGATCTGACATTCCCCTTTCGTACTCTTCCCCTGTTAATTCTGCCAGGCCGGAGCAGTCCTCCAGATTTAAGTAAAGAACTTTTAAATCCCGGGAGAGAAGCTGTGCCATGGTCAGAGAAAAGGATGTCTTTAAGCAGCGGTTCACCGGTGAATAAACGCCTACCACCCTGCTTCTTTCAGACAATACAGTATACCCCTGTTCTTCTGAAGCCACACAGTATTCCTCCATAATTTCCCGAAGAAGGTGATCGGCAGCCTGATACTTATAAACACAGGGGTATGACTCACCCAAAGGAATCATCTTCTCTTCTGCCAGAAGAACCACCCTGTCCGCTCCTATCTGTTCAATCTCCTCTTTTGATACGCCGGAGCTGACAAGAAGAAGCTCTATGTCATGATCAATGCTGTAATTGTTCAGTTCCTTCAGCGAAGTAAAGGACACAATGGATACGGGAACCCGTTCCTTATTATTCACAAATTCTGCAAACTGTTCTCCAAATGCAGAGTCTGTATCATATATTGCCGTAATGCGTTTTTTCATAGCAACCTCCTGTTAAAAGAAAACGACAGCAAGAACCGCTCCTAAAAACATGCACAATCCTAATGGGATTACTGCATCGTACCCATCCAGGGAGGAACTATAATAAGCTGTAATTTTTTTTGTTTGAAATAAGGACCTGATATAGGTCAGAAAATAAGAACACCGCTGAAAGGCACAGCCTTTCACAGTCATTAGAACCAGGGACCAGAATGCCCCTATTAAAAATCCACATGCGACCGCTGCAAAACCGGTGCCAGATCCCAGATAACCAAATATCAGGGCCATAATCTTAATATCACCTGCACCAATCATACGGCATATAAACAAGAAGAAAAACGTCACTGTAACTACCAGGAACCGGCATGCAAAAGTCGTCATCTCCTGCAGTGCAGCCTGACCGCCTCCCTTCCCGCCCGCATCCAGCCAGGATAAAAAAAATCCTGCTGCTATACCGGCAAGCACCAGCCAGTTTGGTATCCGGTGTTCTCTTACATCAAAATAAGAACCGGCGGCCAGTATAAACAATAATACTATGATTTTAACAATACCATCTCCCCTTTTCTAAACTTTAAATCTGGAAATAATGCCGGAAAATCGGCTTTGGATCATGGAACAATGAATTCCATGTCATTGATAACAAGAAAGTCCGTATACAGAACGTATTCGGGATTCTGACCTTATTATGCACAAGACAAAAACAAAAGTCAACTGTTTTTTACATTTTTTTCAGAAGTTGTAAAACGAAGTGACACCACCCGACAATATTTTTATTGTTATATTTTACAATTTTTTATTATTATTTTAAAATATATAAGTAATTTTATACAATTTTAGTTGACCTTTCCCTGTGCGGATGTTAATATAATATTAGTTCACTATTTTAAACCAAAGGAGATGTTTCAGGTGGCAAATGGAGATTTTTCCGAGCTCTTTAAAAGCTGCATGCCGCTTTTTATTGCCTTAGGAGATGAGGTCCGGCTTACAATTATCGAAGTACTTGCCAGGACTGATTCGTTCCAGACAGAAGGCTTAACTTACATGGGGGATCAGACGGCAGTCCGGGGGATGAATGTGAATGAAATAACGGACAGAACAAGTTTATCACGTCCGGCTATTTCTCATCATTTAAAGATTCTAAAGGAAGCAGGGCTTGTATCCGCCAGGCAGGAAGGAACTGCTAATTATTACTTTCTTACTTTTGGAGAAAGCACAAAAAAGCTGTGCACTCTTGGGCAGTATCTCCAGAATTTTTGGATCCAGTCCAATTTATTTATGGAGATTCAGGCAATAGATGAATAAAGTTCCAATTTCCAGATATACTGAGATTTATAGGAACCTCGTTAATACGTTATCTGGAGATGATCATATGAAAAATTTATTGTTAGGAAAACACTTTTCCCTTACGGAAGAGGAACGTAATTTACGCAATGAGATTGAACGTTCCAAAACCGCCATTGATGCAGCAAGGAATCATTTTGAGCAGGTCGTTGATCCGACATTAATTGACTGCTATATCTACGAGCTTAATGCCGCACAGCTTCGCTACCAGTTTCTTTTGCGCCGTTTTAAAAGCCGTGAGGTATAATCAGCTGCAAAATCCGCTTTGATACGGACCTGTTACAAACGCTGTTTCAGCCAGTGGAATCGTGTACCAAAATGGAGGGGTGAGCAAATGGAAGATTTAACAAAAGAATTGGGAACAGGTTTTATTACGGAACTTGACCGGTATTTATACAACAACGGCCGGCATTACGAGATTTATGAAAAACTGGGCGCTCATCCGAAAATATACAACGGAAAACAGGGGGTGTATTTTGCAGTCTGGGCTCCTCATGCCAGCCAGGTTGGAGTAGTCGGTGATTTCAATGGCTGGAATCCCGATTTAAATCCCATGGTTCCCCTGGCCGATTCGGGGATCTGGGAAGTGTTTGTACCGGAGATCGGCCCGGGTCAGCTGTACAAATTTTCTGTGACCACAGGCAGCGGAAAGATTCTCTTTAAAGCTGATCCCTATGCTTTTTATGCGGAATTCCGCCCCCAGACTGCTTCTATTACTTACGATTTATCCGCATACCAGTGGAAAGACCAGACATGGGTGAAAGAAAGAGAAAATCAGGATCCTTTATCCGGGCCTGTCAGCATTTATGAGGTCCACTTAGGATCTTGGAAAAGAAAAAACCGGGAAGCTAAAGAAGGTTTTTATACATACAAAGAAGCTGCCCATGAACTGGCGGAATACATAAAGGATATGGGTTATACCCACATAGAACTTCTGGGCATTGCAGAGCATCCATACGATGGCTCCTGGGGATATCAGGTAACCGGTTATTATGCTCCCACTTCCAGGTATGGAACTCCGGACGAGTTCATGTATTTTGTTGATTACATGCACCAGAATGGAATAGGAGTCATACTGGACTGGGTTCCTGCACATTTTCCAAAAGATGCTCATGGACTTACCGAATTTGATGGGGAAGCCTGTTACGAATACGCAGATCCACGCAAAGGGGAGCATCCGGACTGGGGGACAAAGGTCTTTGATTACAGCAAATATGAGGTGGATAATTTTCTTATTGCCAACGCTCTCTACTGGGTGGAAAAGTATCATGTAGACGGGCTGAGAGTGGATGCCGTGGCTTCCATGCTGTATCTGGACTACGGAAGAGACCAGGGCGAGTGGGTTAAAAACTGCTGCGGTGGAAACGAAAATCTTGAAGCCATCGAATTTTTTAGGCACTTAAACAGTGTGATAAAGAAACGGGGAAAGGGAGCCGTTGTTATTGCAGAAGAATCCACTGCCTGGTCAAAGGTTACGGACCAGCCAGAGAATTCCGGACTGGGTTTTACTTTTAAGTGGAATATGGGCTGGATGCATGATTTTTTGGAATACATGAAGCTCGATCCCTATTTCAGAAAATATAATCACCATAAAATGACTTTTGGACTTACATATTTTACCAGTGAAAAATATATACTTGTATTATCCCATGATGAAGTCGTTCATTTAAAAGGTTCCATGATCAATAAAATGCCCGGACTTCTTGAGGATAAGTTTTCTAATTTAAAACTTGGTTATACTTTCATGTTTGGGCACCCCGGAAAGAAACTGCTTTTTATGGGACAGGATTTCGGTCAGTTCCATGAGTGGGATGAAAAGGACTCCTTAGACTGGTATCTGGCCAGGGAACCTCTAGGAGAAAATCTGTCAAATTATGTCAGAGACCTTCTCCACCTATACCGGAATTTCCCCGCACTTTATGATAATGATTACGTCTGGGAGGGATTCTCCTGGGTAAATGCCAATGACAATGAACATAGTATTTTCAGTTTTATCCGGCATGGTAAGAGCAGCCAGAACAGCCTGCTGTTTGTTCTGAACTTTACCCCTGTCAATCGGCCCGAGTACCGGGTGGGCGTTCCCAGACAGGGAAAATACACCCTTGTTCTTGATACATCTCACGGACTGTATAAAAAGGACAAAACAGCTCTGGTTTACAAATCTGAAAAGACTCCATGGGATGGCCAGGATAATTCCATTGCATACCCGCTTCCGGCTTATGGAGCCGCCATATTTTGTTTTTGATTAGCTGATTATTTAGTTATATTTTATAAATTTTTCTATAATTTACTATACTTTTTCGTTATTTAGTAGTAAAATATAAGTAAGAAATTACATAATATGCTAGACTCAAAGATGGAAGGAGAGGTTCATATGGCAGCAGAATTAATCGCTACAACAGCAACAAAAAAGGTCTATCACGATGGTGAAAAGGCAATTAAGGTTTTCAACGCTGAATTTCCTAAAGCTGAGGTTTTAAATGAAGCACTGATCAGCGCCAGAGTAGAAGAAGTCGGCGGCATTAACGTTCCAAGAGTACTGGAAGTCGGTGTTTTTGATAACCAGTGGTCCATTACCTTTGATTTTATTGAAGGAAAAACCCTCCAGCAGCTTATGGATGAGAATCCTGAAAAACTGCCAGAATATATGGAACAGATGGTCAATCTTCATCTCAATGTCATGTCTAAGCATTGTCCTCATTTAAATAAGCTGAAGGATAAGATATCCAAACAGATCCAGGATATTGAAGAGCTTGGTGACGTAACAAGATATGACATGCGCACTCAGCTTGACAGCATGCCAAAACACACCAAACTCTGTCACGGCGATTTTAACCCCTCCAACATTATTGTAAAAAATGACGGTACAATGTATGTTCTGGACTGGGTTCATGCTACTCAGGGCAATGCCAGTGCAGATGTTGCAAGAACCTATCTTCTGTTCTGTCTGCAGGATCAGAATAAGGCAGATATGTATATGAACCTGTTCTGTAAGAAGACCGGAACTGCGAAAAAATATGTTCAGTCATGGCTTCCCATTGTGGCAGCTGCCCAGCTTTCCAAAAAACGACCGGAAGAAGCAGAGCTTCTGAATAAATGGGCTGGAGTATGTGATTATCAGTAATGAGATATTTAAAAGGGAACAGACCTTAATTTGTCTGTTCCCTTTTTATGAATCATATTGTGTCATAACCATTTCATAATATCTGTCCACCCTTTCTGCCGCAGCAAGAGCAGACTGAAGATCATTCATGATATTTGCCGCCTCATTGATGGGACCGGAAAACTTTCTTGAGTAAAGAACAAATGATGAAATCTGTCCTACTGTCATGGATCCGGTCAGTTTCATGACTCTTCTTTACCAGACATGGTCTCATGCTCTTTTTTTAATTCCTGATACAATTCATAGAAACTCCATTTTGAGTTGGTATCTGTTATTACAGCCTTTAAGGCTATTTTTGATACTCCTGACCGCTTTAGATTCATCAGAAGTTCATCAATCCGCCTGCTGGAGAAATTCTTCATTATCAGGACCTCTTCTTCCACAACCGGACATTCGCCTGATGACTGTTCCCCGAATCCGTCGAGTCCTGCCAGACAGCCGATCGTCTGGTCTGTCTGATCCTGAGAAATATTCTTAATACGGATTCCCATTCGAACGAGAACTGCCTTTAACCTTGCAATTCTGGTATCATTCCCTTTCTGACTGTCCTTTTCCGGGCTATAGTATAATACCATTTCCTTCTTTATTGACATTTCAATTCCTCCTGCTGTCTATAACAGTTGTCTGCGAAGTTCTTCGCCGTTTAACATGCTTAAATAGGATGGTGCGATATCAAATACGGTTTTACAGCCGCTTATCCCCTCATTATTTAAACGATACGCAGCCCTTGCATAGGCAATAAGCACAGATGCAGTAAATTCAGGGTTAGAATCCAGCTTCAAGCTATATTCAATCACATGACCATTCTCATCTTTCCACCCTGTTGTTCCCGTTCTTATAACAGATCCGCCGTGTGGAATTCCCCTGTGATCCCGCATCAACTCATCTTCCCTGATAAAGTGAACCTCTGTATCGTAATCTGCAAAATAATTGGGCATGGTCACAATCTCCTGCCTTATTTTTTCCTGATCCGCGCCTTCTGCCAATACCACAAAGCACTCACGGGTATGCTTTTCCCTGGTGGTAAGCGTTGGATTTTTTCCATTTCGTACTGCCTCCAGAGCCTCTTTTACCGGAATGGTATACTGTCTTGCATCTTTTACGCCTTGAATTTTACGTATGGCATCTGAATGTCCCTGGCTCACTCCTTTGCCCCAGAATGTATAATCATGGCCACCTGGTAATATGGCACCCGCATACAGGCGGTTTAAGGAAAACATACCGGGATCCCAGCCCACGGATATGATACTTACTTTATTTCCCTCTCTGGCCTCTGCGTCTGCCTTTTCATAATGTTCCTGAATCTTTGCATGAGTGTCAAAGCTGTCCACTACATTAAAATATCTGGCAAACCGGGGCGTCTGCTCCGGTAGATCCAGTGCACTTCCTCCGCAGAGAATCAGCACGTCAACAGCGTCTTTCATTGAAATGGCCTCTTCAATGGGATAAACCTTTACCTTCGGTGTAAGAAGACTGATTGAATCTGGATCTCTCCTGGTAAACACTGCAGAAAGCTCCATATCCGAATTATGAAGGATGGCACTTTCCACTCCTTTTCCAAGATTTCCGTAACCTAAGATTCCTATTTTTATAGTCATAATTAATCTGCCTTTCCAAAAATTGTTACTTTCTATTATAGTTTACAGGAAGTCCGGTGTAAATCCTGTATCGCATTGAATTTATTGAAAAAACCGCAGCCGGATAAAACCGGTCTGCGGTTTAAAAATTCTATAGTTGCTTAAGCAAGTGCTGCTGCAACCTCCGGCATCTCCAGCGCGGTGGTTTCATACTTATCCAAAATTACTTTCTGGATCATATCCCGGGTTCCGGAATTAATAGGATGTGCAATATCCCGGTATTCCCCATCTGCAGCCTTGCGGCTTGGCATGGCAATAAACAGCCCTTTCTCTCCTTCAATTACCTTAATATCATGAATCACAAATTCATTGTCCAGTGTTATGGATACAATTGCTTTCATCTTACCCTCTTTTTCGATGCGTCTAACTCTTACGTCTGTAATCTGCATGTTAAAGCCCCTTCCCGTCACATTTCCTATAATGTGTATCTTTCGTTTTTTTCTATGACAATTTTTACATT
>JAEWPQ010000017.1 GCA_023460575.1 Bacillota bacterium | reverse complement strand
ATCCCGCCCTGTTCAGAGCCTACTACCGGTCTTAGATCGGCATAATAAATGTCTCCACGTCTGATTATCACATTCTCACACTCCGTCAATTTATTTAAGTCTATTATTGACCTACTTTGACTCGTGTATTCACTTAAGTTTTTCCGCCGCATACCTTATCATATGATATGGACATGGAGTTGGTTATCACACCTTAACAAAGGAGCTGTAACAATCGTTAAAATAATCTTTGGTTCCCACCACTTCTCCGTGTTCTATATAAATCCTGGGCACCCGTTTTGTGATATCACAGAGAATCTCGTAATGAAATCCGCCGCAACGGCCGGCCAGTTCTTCAACCGTAATCTGATCCTCACCCTGTCTGCCAACCAAAACTACTTCATCCTCTTCCTCTGCTCCCTCAATTAACGTCACATCAACCATAAACTGATCCATACAAACCCGGCCAAGAATTTTAGCCCGCTGTCCTCTGATTAAGACCTCTCCTTTTCCGGATAAATTTCTTGGATATCCATCTCCATATCCCACAGGGACTGTGGCGACCGTCATCTCCTTATCGGCAGTGAACGTTCCTCCGTAACTGACGGAAGTCCCCGGCCCGATTTTTTTTATGTAGGAAATGGTGCTTTTTAATTCCATGGCAGGCTTCAGCTTTACAGGTTCTTTTTTCACTTCCCCGGAAGGATAGAGCCCATAGATGGAAATTCCTGCCCGCACCATATGAAAATTAGCCTCCTGTAAATCCAGGATCCCTGCGCTGTTGGAACAGTGAAGAACGGGAATCTTAATTCCCCTTCTGTCAAGCATTTCAACAAATTCCTGGAATTTTTCCATCTGTGTGCCTGTTGCTTTCTTATCCTTCTCATCTGCCTTGGCGAAATGAGTGAAAAGTCCTTCTGCGTAAATGCCAGGCAGTCTGCAGATTTTAGCAGCTTCCTCAGCCGCCTCCTCTGTCACCGGATATCCGATCCGGCTCATGCCGGTATCAAGTGCCAGGTGCACCACCGCTTTCTTTCCTGCTTTTTCTGCCAGCTTAGAAAGGCGCTCTGCTTTATTCAGCTGAAATACAGCAGAGCTGATATCGTAATCCACCAGCAGCTTAAATCCATCGTAAGGTACCACTCCAAGAACCAGAATCGGCTTTGTGATTCCATGTTTTCTCAGTATGACACCCTCTTCAACTGTAGCCACTGCATATCCCCACACGTAAGGATCAATTGCCAGCGCCACCGGAACAGAACCATGACCATATCCATCGGATTTTACAACTCCGATCATCTTTGTGTCCGGCTTTAAGTTTAATTTCATCGCTTCCATGTTATGCCGGATTGCATCTAAATCTACTGTTTCATATACTCTTCCATATGTTTTCATGATTCATTCCCTCATCTGCTCCTGCAATATTATATCCATCTCATCTGCCAGTTCCCTGGCAAGGAGACTGTAATCTCCATATCTTTTTTTTCTCATATCTCCCGCAAGCCCGTGAAGCCATACCCCAAGAGCTGCTGCATCCGGCCCCTCAAGTCCCATTGCCAGAAGCCCTGCAAGGATTCCGGTCAGAACATCCCCTGCTCCTGCCTTTGCCATGGAACTGTTCCCGCTGCTGTTGACATAGGTTCTCTGATCATTAAGCGCCGCAACAGTCACTGCATCCTTTAATATGCAGGTTATACCGAACCGGTCCGCATACTCCCTTGCTGTCTGTATGAGATGTTTTTTTATTAATTCCACCGCGCTTCCGGTCAGCCTGGCCATCTCCCCCAGATGAGGAGTGATGATGATATTATCTGTGTAGTAACCAGTGAGCTCCGGATAAGACGCAATGGTATTGAGCCCGTCTGCATCCACGATCACCGGAACGTAGGCATTTACAAGAACGGATTCCACCAGATTCTTCACGTATCCTGCCTGCCCCAGCCCAGGGCCCAGGACAATCACACTGGCCCACTCACACTGTTCAATCAAAAGCTGCTCAAAATTCTCCGTCTTCTTTTCTGCGTCTGATGAATGATAGGAAACAATAATGGCCTCAGGAAGTTCTGTCTGCAAAATCTCCCTGTTTTCTTCCACTGTAAAGATCTTAACCAGGCCGGCTCCTGTACGGTATGCTGCAAGTGCACTTAAAAATGCTGCACCGCTCATATTTTTAGAACCAGCAACCAGAAGCACTTTGCCAAAACTCCCCTTATTTGAATAGGCGGGCCGTTTGGGAATCAGCGCCGTATCTCCCTTATGAAAGGTAAAATATTCTGTTTTTACATGATTAATGCTTTCGGGAGGAAAACCAATATCAGCCACAATGACTTTTCCGCTGTATTCTTTTCCAGGGTACAGCATGGTACCAAGTTTTTCATAGCCAAATGTTACAGTTAAGTCTGCAGGGACAGCAGCTCCCATAATCTGTCCTGTATCAGAATGAATGCCGGAAGGAATATCCACTGCAATTGTAAATTCCGGTCTGCACCCGGTTATGGATTTCATGATTTCCAGATAACCTCCGAGAATCTCCCTGTCCAGACCTACGCCAAACAGCGCATCAATCAACAGGCTGCATTCTCCGGGTTTAAAATTTAATCCTTCCACCAATTCTACTCCTGTTTTTTCTGCAATGGAGAGTTGGGTTAAATATTCACTGCTTCCTTTCTCTTTTTTCCCAGCCAGAATAACCAGAGCTTTATAACCGCTTATATGAAGCATTCTGGCAGCTGCAATTCCGTCAGCTCCGTTGTTGCCGCTGCCGCACAGCACCCATACAGGATCCGTCTGTTTCACATGATTTACTGCTTCTTTAAAAACGGCCAGGGCTGCCCGCTCCATCAGTACCAGTGAGGGGATTCCAATCTGTTCTATGGTATATTGGTCCACCCGTTTCATCTGTTCTCCCGTTACCAGATATCTCATACTGTACCCGCCTTTCACTATAGCAAACAACCGGCAGCAAAGAGGCTTTCTCTTTGACTGCCGGCAGGCATATTAACTGTTCCTTGCTGTTTGTCTGTGATTTTCTTCTTCCGTTTTCTGATCCTGCATATTGCAGACCCGGTAAGACAGCCTCATCAGACTCTCTGATAAGTGTACATTCTCTACCACAACATCATCCGGTACGGTTAAGTCCGTATGAGCGAAATTCCAGATAGCCTTGATGCCTGCCCTTACAAGACGGTCTGCAATTTCCGGTGCCTTGGTCTTTGGTATGGTCAGGGCTGCAATCTGAACATCATTATCTTTTACAAACTGTTCCAGATCATC
>JAEWPQ010000016.1 GCA_023460575.1 Bacillota bacterium | reverse complement strand
AATTCTCTTCCGGTCCTCTGCCATACCAGGTAAACTGCTTGGCAGCAGACGGAGTGATAATCCTCATTCCAAAAGCAGGAAGCTGGGGCAGCCCCTCTTTTCCATGAAATACGGCTCTCACGTGGATGGTCCCGGTTGAATTCACTTCATAGGTGACCTCTGTTTCAGCCTCCGGTATAACAGACAGCTGATAGGTATAAGTAACTGTAATGCAGCCTTCTTTTTCTTCCACTTTGCAGTTTTCATTTCTGTAAGAGGGGAATCTGCCCGCGCCTAACCACATGGAACTTTTAACGGAGAATTTATTTCCCTTGTCATTGTCGGTAGTCGCTCTCCAGTAAACAGGCATAACAGGTCTTCCCACCCATTCTTTTCCGTCATAAACTATGGAAACAATACTTCCTTCCTGTCTGGAAAAGAGAATCCTAAACCCTTCTCCCGATACGCCAATATTTACGTCTCCGTAAATTACATTCATTGACTTTTTACTTCCAGGTAACGTCTCTCCCCTGATCACACGGACACTCTCTCCAAAGGCAGTTTCAAAACCCGAATCAGCCCATAAAGTATCTTCTTTTAAGACTGCAGAAACCTGATGGACATACTCCCCTGCATCTTTCCATTCCGGGATTTTAATCGTAATATATGCGGTCATTAATGGTTCGACAATAGCTTCAAAACGCTCCTGGAATATAGGTTCCCCGTTCTTTAATACGGTATAAATAAATTCGAAATCAGAGGTGTTTTCAAACAGCCTGCGGTTTTCAATTCTTACTCCGTTTTCATCCGGTGTGAGACGAATATCCTGATAGAGATATTTCACCTCCTGGGCTTTGGGAGAAGCCGTACGGTCTGCGTAAACAATCCCGTCGCCGCAGAAGCTGTAATCCGTGGGGCGGTCTTCAAAATCACCACCATATGTCATATGTTCTTCTCCGTATGCGTCCTTTTTCATCAGAGACTGATCAATATAATCCCAGATAAAACCCCCCTGATACATCTCATAGCGGTCTTCCAGTTCCGTATATTTATGCATACCTCCAAGAGAGTTACCCATGGCATGCATATATTCGCACAATATAAACGGCTTCCTGGGATCATCATTAAGATAAGCCTCCACCTCAC
This sequence comes from Bacillota bacterium, assembly GCA_023460575.1. Lineage (GTDB taxonomy): Bacteria > Bacillota > Clostridia > Lachnospirales > Lachnospiraceae > Lacrimispora. Next base: position 18,595 of record JAEWPQ010000016.1, on the reverse strand, counting down.
CGGGTTTTGTATACATACGGCTTTCCATGTCACTGGTCCGGTCGAATTCCCTATTCCAGAAAACGCCTTCGTAGTGAACCAGTCTGCCAGGATCTCTTTTACGGTAAAATTCCGACATGGCCAGGATATCTTCTCCTGCATAGGATTCATTGCCGCAGGACCAGATAAGTACACTGGGATGGTTTTTATCCCGTTCCAGCATGGATTTTGCACGGTCCACCACGCATTCTTTCCACTCAGGCAGACTTCCCGGCACATTCCATGAAGGCTCACAGTCGCCCATCTTCTGCCAGGAACCATGGCTTTCTAAATTCGCCTCATCAATTAAATAAATGCCGTATTCATCACACAGTTTATACCACAGGCTCTGATCGGGATAATGACAGGTACGGACTGCATTGATGTTATGCTGTTTTAAAAAACGGATGTCCCACAGCATATCTTCTTTTGTAATGGCCCGTCCCCTTCTGACATTGAACTCATGGCGGTTAATTCCCCTAAAAACAATCCGTTTTCCATTAAGGTGCATGACACGGTTTACCATTTCAAACCGGCGGAAGCCCACTTTTTGAGGAATTATCTCTATTAACTGTCCATTCTCATCAAATAACGAAACCCATAACTCGTAAAGATAAGGATCCTCCCCGTTCCATAAACGGGCTCCTGGGACACAGCCGGTAAGCACTGTATCAGCCTTAGCCGGCTGGGCATCAAAGGATAAGACGCCGTTTCCATCTCTGTCCTTTAATACAGCGCTGACACTTCCTTTTACTTCTCCCATAAGATTAAGCTCTGCCTTTAACTGTCCATTCTTATAGTCATCAGAAACGTCTGCATGCACAAACAAGTCCCTTACATGGCAGGAAGGAACTGCATATAAATAAACATCACGGAATATACCAGAGAAACGGAAAAAATCCTGGTCCTCAATCCAGCTTGCACTGCTTCTTTTATATACCTCTACTGCAAGGCGGTTGATCCCGTCACAGACTGCATGAGTAATCTCAAACTCTGATGGGGTAAAGGAATCCTCTGAATAACCAATAAAAACTCCGTTCAGCCATACGTAAAAAGCTGTTTCAACTCCCTGAAACGAGAGAAAAAGACGTTTTCCCTTTAATCCGGTTTCCAATTCAAACTCTCTCAAATAGCTTCCTACCGGATTGTTATCCGGATCAGTAAAGGGAGGTCTTAAATCAGAAACTCCATCCCAGGGATACATGGTGTTGATATACTGGCATCTGCCAAATCCCTGCAGTTCTATATGTCCGGGAACCATGATTGTATCAAATTTATCTGCGATAAAATCTTTTTGATAAAACTCCTTTACTCTCTCTTCCGGTTTTTCTGCATAGGAAAACTGCCATGTTCCGTTAAGCGGCTGGCAAAGTCTCATATTACCTTCTGATGCATCATTTTCTGTCTCGTAATATTGATGATCGGAATGAGCGGCGATCCTGTTTACAGAAAAACTTTCAGGATCATTCAGCCATTCCAGTTTTGCGGTTTTTTCTTCCATAAAAACCCCTCCTTCTCTAAAAACATTACATCTATTATAATCCACGTCAGCGAAAGAATCTATTGTATTTTTTTATTCTTTCACTGCGTCATAATCAGATTCTAAAGATGGTAATAAGGGCGAAGAAGCTGTTCTCGGTCAACATCTTCCTCGCCCTTATCAATATCTCAGTGATAAAACTGATTCTGTTAGCGGACAGAGCTTTTCACCTGTGTTTCAAGCCGGATCGTTTCTCCTTTTTTTATCCGATAGGATACTGCAGGAATCGCAGCATTGGGATAAAGCACGTTGGTGTTGGGGTCAGATTCAATCACAAAGCCAGCCGCGCCGGGACCAGTCCCTGTTACCTGGCAGCTCTGCTCCTCATTTGATACGACAGCCGCTGTTCCTGCTGCCATCTGTTCATATTCTTTTGTAAACTTTTTAACGGAGAATCCGCAGTCGTAAGCAGTACAGTCATACTGGCTTTCAATCTCATGAATTCTCAAATGACCGTATTCCTTCGGTATAATAGTTGTGGTAACGGATATTCCCGGAAATGGATGCCAGCAGCTGATTACCCGGTCTTCCAAAACTTCATAGCTGTCACTGTATTTTCTCACAAAAACATAATCATCACCGTCTATCACAAATGCCAGGGAAGAATCAGGTGCATTTTCATGAATTATAATCTGACTCCTGGCTACAGAGAAACCGAAACGGGTGGAGTAGGCAAACTTGGAATATTTCTCCGGCACATGTCCATGGCCGTATTTTTCACAAACGCCTGCAGGATATGCGATCACATCCCCGCCGATCCGCTGCATCAGCATGTCAGCCTGCATTAAAGGTTTTATACTGTCAAGCCTGGGCAGAGGTTCCGCTTTTGCAGTCCAGAAAGGATGATTATCGGGAAGTCCCAGACACAAAAGAGTCTTCATTCCCCAATATGGTGAACCGGGTGCATTGTAACGCTCTGCCATAATGAGATTTGGATAAGAATATCCGATGGTCAGAACTCCATCCCGGTCAAAGATTTTCTGATCCAGCCACCAGTTTAAATGACGGGATAAAATTCCTTTTATTACTCCTGCCGGTATATCATCAAGTCCTGCAAATAAATAGGCGGACCAGAATGCAGCTTCTCCAAAACGATAGGCAAGACTTCTTCCGAAAGGAAGTGCAGCACCATTCTCATCAAACCAGTAAATAAAATCTCCGGCAAAAATCTTTGCCCGCTCTTTAAATTGAATGCACCGCTTCGGATCTTCGTCTTCCATTGCTGCAGAATACAAAAGCCCATAATAATGCATGGCAAAGGAAATGTAGTAATCCTTCTGGCTGGATCCTCCATCCCGGTACCATCCATCTCCAATATAATAGCTTTCGATTTTATGAAGACCTGACATCAGCTTTTCTTTGCTGTATGGATAACCCAGCTTCTGAAGGGCAACGTTTACAAGAATCATGAAAAACTGCCAGTTACAGTCCGGTATGATATGCTCATTAATTCCGTAAAGCCATTTAGCCAGATTGTCCTTTTCTCTTTCTTCCAATGGCTCCCAAAGCTTTTCCGGAGTAAAGATCAGACCGCTTGCTATGGCAGCCATCTCTACAAACCTCTGGTCGTAGTCATTAAAACCGCCCCAGTATTCGGAATGTAATGGATCTGTTCCGTTTCTTAAACCGTTTAAATAAATTTCTTCAAAACCTTTTCCTCCCCCAAGCCAAAGCGGAACCAGAGCCCATAATGGCCGGGAAAAGGCCTCCATTTCCATACTTACTTCAGGATAAGTAACACCGCTGTCCCCTAAGTGCAGTCTGGCACAGCCCTTGCTGTATAATGGTTTTAATGGATCTAACAGCTGAAACATCAGCTGCCGGTAATCCTCTTTTGTTTCAAGCTTCATGAACATTCGCCTCGTTTCATCAATTGATTGCTTACCAGTATGGATTCCAGTCCATGGACAGACGGATAAGCGCTTCTAAATAGAAATAATCTCCCCAGATGTTGCATTCATCCACGCCCTCCGGAGTGCAGGTGTTATATGGAGATTTCTTGGAATATGTGCTGTGAAGCACCAGTCCGTTAGATTCAGTTCCATCTTTTACTGCATAACCAGCCACTACAGATTCCATAATTTTCTTTGCTATGGAACTATAATAAGCTGCTTCCGGCTCCGGTAAGTATTTTGCCATCTCAAGCATTCCGCAAGCTGCAATGGAAGCAGAAGAAGAATCTTTTGGCTCTCCTGATCCATCTGTAAATTCCAGATCCCAGTAAGGCACCAGATCATCAGGAAGATGGTCAAGGAAGTATCCTGTCACATGCTTGAAATCTTCCACATATTCTTCTCTTTTCGTATAGCGGTATGCCAAAGCGCAGCCGTATACGCCCCATGCCTGCCCTCTTGCCCAGGCGGACCCATCCCGGTATCCCTGGCACGTTGCACCGTGATCAGGCTCTCCTGTTGCCATATTCATAAAGAAGGTATGCCAGGTAGAATAATCTTCTCTGATGACATTGGCAATGGCTGTATGAATATGCTTTTCTGCAATTTCTTTGTACCGTGAATCATTTGTTTCCTCTGATGCCCAGTAAAGAAGAGGCAGGTTTAACAGGCAGTCAATGATAAAACGGTAATTTTCCGGCTGGTTCATAGGACCCCATGCCTGGATAAACTCTCCTACCGGCTGAAAACGGCTGATAAGCTGATCTGCCGCCTTAATTGCCGCTTTCCTTCCAGTTTCATCTCCCACCAGCTTCCAGGCTGCCACACAGGATGGGGAATAAAGAAATCCCATATCATGATGGTCTACTTCTACCTTATTTTCGATCCTCTTTAAAAAGCTGTCTGCCTGAATGCTGCCGGCTTTGGAAAACGCCTCATCCCTGCTCCACTCATAAGCAAGCCACAGTTGCCCGGTCCAGAAACCGGTAGTCCAGTTTACATTGGGAGTAGGCTTATAAAAGCCGTCTTCACTGTATGCCTTTTTAAAAGAGTGAGTGAACTCCACTAAATTATCTTTCAGCTGTCTAATAGCAAATTCCAGGGCTTTGCGGCACTCTTCTGCAGTCAGCTCCTGTTTACTCTCAAACAGTTTCGTTGTTGTTTCTTTCATTTTTCATAACCTCCTCATAGAAATTTTTCATAACTGTAAAGGCAGGCTTTTCTCTCTTCCTGTCCGCAGTCACCAGGCCCTTGATGTTATAGCCTTTCTGATATGCACCAAGCCTCTTGGGAGTCCGGTAATCATAAAGAATCCAGGGTGCGGTGCCCTGAATATATTCCGTTTTTCCAAACAGCTCCACCTGTCTTTTATATATCTCTTCCTGCTCTTCTTCAGATCCCCGGACATATTTGCCGGATTTGTTTTCAGTCTGATACCCATCCGCTCCGAATTCACTGATTATAACTGGTTTTTCCGGTTGGGAGCCGTTAAGAATTTCTGTCAGTTTTTCATAATCAGGATCATACCAGCCGTAATACTCATTAAATCCAATGACATCCAGATGGCTTTCCAGCCGGTCTGCAATTCTTAAATTCACGCAGTCCACCAGACAGGCAGCTGAAATCAAACGGGAGGGATCCTTCTTTTTAGCTGTCTTAGCCAGGTCTTTCATAAATTGATATCTGGCATCTGTATCCGGGTTCTCATTTCCTACAGACCAGATGATGACACTGGCTCTGTTAAAGTCCCGTAAGATTAATTCCGATAGCTGGTTTCTGGCATCATTAAGAGTCAGTGGGTTTGAAAAATCAATCCACCAGTAAACAGGGATTTCCTCCCAAAGAAGAATTCCTTCCTCATCCGCAATTTCACAAGCCCACTCTGTGTGGGGGTAATGAGCAAGACGAAGAAAATTACAGTTCATCTTTTTTGCTCTCTGAAACGCTTCCCTGATTTCCTCCCTTGTCACCGCTTTTCCATGATCCTCAGTTTCCTCATGGAGACAGGCTCCTCTTAAAAATATCTGTTTTCCGTTTAACAGTATCTTCCTGCCCCTTGTCTCTATAGTCCGAAAGCCGATGATATCAGTTACCTCATCCTTAACTTCTCCCTTTTCTTTCAATATGAGAGAGACTTGATAGCGTTTTGGATTCTCAGGGCTCCAAAGGGACAATCCATCTGTGTTTACAATCTTATAACAGGTACCATCCGCATTTACGGGAAACGTTTCTTCTAAGCCAAGTTCCGGTATTGAAAAAGTCACTGATTCATCTGTAAGATTTTTGTTTCCGTCAATAAGAGCCGTTATTTCAATCGCCCCGTTTTCTCTGTGAGTGAGATTTACCCTCATATTTTTAATATGGACATCGGGAACAAAAAGGAGGGAAACTTCCCGGTATATTCCGCCATATAAGAACCAGTCAGTATTCTCACTTGGAATCTGATCTTTTCTTCTCGTATTATCAGCTACTACAATCAATCTGTTTTCAGCCTTTAAATGAGCAGTTATCTCTATGGAAAACGGAGTGGAACCTCCTTTGTGGACTCCCAGAAATACTCCATTTAAAAATATTCTGGCTTCATAGGAAACTGCGCCGAACTGCAAAAACACACGCCCTTTGTTCTCTTCTTCCAAAGAAAACCGGCGGCTGTATACCGCCGGTCCCTCATAATAAAAATATTCCGGTTTTGCAAGATTCCATACTCCCGGCACTTTGATTTTATCCCAGTCATCAAAAGCAAAATCAAGAGGAATGCTGCGCCCTTCGTCATTTGTTTCCTGCTCTAAAAACCATTTGGCTCTTAAACAGTTATCGTACTGGTCTACAGAAAAGTTCCATTCTCCATTTAGGGACTGGGTTCTTCTTCCTCCGGGAAATACCATGGACTCCCCTTGTATAACGGAGAACTCATAGTTGCTTTTATAATCATCGTTATGGATATTGTCCACGAAATTTTTTATTATTTCCATTGTTTATCCTTTCACACCAGTAGCTGCAATTCCTTCTACAAAATATTTCTGCAGGGAAAGAAATACAATTAATACCGGAATTAAGGAAAGCACCGAAGCTGCCATAATGAGTCCGAATTCAGAACTGTACTGGCTGATAAACATTTTTAATCCCAACTGGAGTGTCTTCTTGGATTCCGTTTTCAAATAAATCAAAGGCCCTAAAAAGTCGTTCCAGGTGTTTACAAAAGTAAAGATCGTCAGAGTTGAAAGTGCCGGCTTTGACAGAGGAAGCATGATTTTTGAATAAATCTGATACTCTGTCATACCGTCAATTCTGGCTGCTTCACACAACTCATCAGGAATTCCCTGATAGAACTGTCTCATCATGAATACTCCGAAAGCAGAAAACGCCTGAAGGAAAATAATTGCAAGATGAGAATCATTCAGTCCAAAATTCCTCATTATCATGAACTGGGGAACCATGTAAACCTGCCACGGAACAGCAATGGTAGCAATATAGGCCATAAACAGGGTGTCTTTATATTTAAATTTCAGCTTTGCAAATGCATAGGCAGCAAAGCTGCTGGTTAAAAGCTGGAGAAATGTTACAATCAATGTGATCTTTACCGTGTTTCCCACAAAGGTCATAAGAGGAATTTTGGTCCAGATATCTATATAATTCATCCAACGGGGATTAACTGGAATCCACTGGATTGGAAAGATAAATACGTCTTTATCAAGCTTTAATGATGCCGACAGCATCCATGCAAAGGGAATCAGCATAACCGCTGTAAGAATGAGCAAAACCACATACAGGAGGGATCTGCTGATTTTATAATTTGTGCTTTTTACTTTCATGTTATATCCTCCTTCTTCTAGTTTGCATATTTTTTCTCACCACGGAACTGAACAAGGGTGATGGCAAGAACCATTAAGAACAGCACAATAGCAACTGCACTGGAATAACCTAAATTCCAGTTACGGAATGCTTCCTCATAAATATGGTAAACTAAAACCATTGCCTGCGAACTTACCACTCCGTTGGAACCGCCAGCAAGCATATAGACAATATCGTAAACCTTAAAACAATTAATGGTCAGAATAATCGTTACAAAGAATGTGGTGGGCTGAAGCTGGGGCCAGGTGATATAGCGGAACCTCTGCCAGGAATTACATCCGTCAAGGCCGGCTGCTTCATAGAGCTCTGCGTTTACTCCCTGAAGTCCTGCAAGATAAATCACCATATAGTAACCCATATTCTTCCACACACTAAAGAGCACAATGGTAAACATGACCCAGTGAGGATCAGCAGACCATTTAGGCAGACTTTTTGCATGAACTCCCAGATAGTATAAAATCATATTAACCGGTCCGCTTTTCTGGGGACTAAAGAGCATATTCCACACGGCTGCCACTGCAACCAGAGAGGCTACATAGGGAAAGAAGCCCACAGTCCGGAAAAAATTTCTCCCCTTAATTTTCTGGTTTAAAACCACTGCCAGCCCCAGTGCACTGGCCAGAGTCAGAGGTACCGTGGCGATACAGTATACAATGGTATTTACAAAGGAGGATTGAAACCTTTTATTTCCAAACATATCAATAAAATTATTAAGCCCGGCAAACTTCATGGGGCTGTTTCCATCCCAGTTCATAAATGCCAGCACAAATGCAAAGATAATTGGTCCCAGCGTGAAGATTGCAAATCCGATAAAGTTGGGAGCGATGAAAGAATAGGCAACTAAATTCCTTTTTTCCTGTCTGGTAAGTATCTCTCCTGTCCTCACCTTCTTAATTTTCTCATCTATTGTTTCGATTTTCGCAATCAGCCTGTCGCGCTCATGGGTACGTTTTGCGTCTTTTAACAAAAGACTGAGTGCATCCCGTTTCTCATGCAAAGCCGCGATTTGTTCCTGTTTTTGCGCTTCTGTTATTGTCTTAGCCATAGTCTGTCTTAAAAGCCAAATAAAACGGCTTATCCTCCTTTTCCAGTTGTGATCCGTCAATATCAAATCAGAAGTTTTTAAATAAGGCGGGCCGTTATATGCTGCCCGCCTGTTTTTGTTACCACGCTGCTTTATTTACCAAGAATTGCGCCGATTTTTTCATTCATCTGGGCAATGCCGTCATCTGCAGTCATACTTCCTGTCATGATTGCATCATGTGCTTCATTTAATACAGTTTCGATTTCAGAGCTCTTTGGATTAACAGGCATCTCTAAGTAGAGCTTGGAAGTGTTAAGAGCCTCAACACTGGTTCCGTCTGCTTTAGGGAATCCGTCTGCACTGGATACAAGGTCTGCCACTGTGCTGTTCATAACAGCCGGAATGGTTCCGGTAGAAGCAAGAATCTCTGCTCCGTCTTTCCCGCTTACAAAGTTAATGAATTCCCATGCAAGATCCTTATGAGGTGCATTGGCTGGGATTGCAAGAGAGGTAATGGTAGCAAGTGTGGATCCTGGCTCTACGCCTTCTGCATGAGGATATTTCACAATTCCCCAGTTTTTGCAGTCTGTGTATTCGCCGGTACGGATCTTATCCATTAAGGTAGAAATAAACCAGGTACCCATGTTCATCATAGCGATGTTACCCTGGGCAAATGCGCCGGAGTAGTGAAGTCCGCTGGTCTTTAAAGTAGCATAATCCTGGCATACGCCGTCTTCCTGCTCTTTTAATACCATATCATAGTAAGGTTTTAAGAAATCATATTTTCCGTCAATAATGGTATTTTTTCCGTCAAGTACACCAAACAGCTGTACTGCAGATCTCCATGTATGATAATGTGCTCCGTATACTTCCTGTCCTGGTGTGTCTACCGTTAAGCTTCTTGCCAGCTTATCATACTGTTCAAATGTCATATCGTTGGTTGGGTAAGCAACGCCAGCCTTATCAAAGATATCCTTATTATAGAACAGCACCCAGAAATCGTTGCGGAATGGAATCTCATATAATTTATTTTCAACCTTAATCTGATCGGTAAGGCCTTTATACTGGGTTAAATCCACTTTGGAAGACTCGATATAGCTGTCTAAGGGTTCTAATACCCCTTTGTTTACCAAAGTCATGTATCCTGGAACATCTTTTACAGTTACCACATCAAAGTCAGAACCGCTTCCTGTGAGTTCGGTTGCCAGAACTGTCTGATAATCGGTAGATCCAAGATCCACCATCTCGATTTTGACATCCGGATGTGCCTTTTCAAATGCATCGATCAGCGGCTGATAATAGGTAGTGGAACTGATATCCCATACGGACCATTTAAGAGTTGTCTGTCCGCCTGCTGAGGCAGTCGTCTCTGCTGCCTTTGTCTCCGCTTTGGTTCCTTCCGTTGCTGCAGCTGTGGTTTCTTTGGAACCGCCGCTGCATCCTGCAAGTGCAGTAACTGCCATGGTGCAGGCAAGCGCAAGGCTAAGTGCTCTTTTTTTCATTGTATTCCCTCCTGATTTGAAATTGTTTTCAGTAAACCCCTTGTGATTTACTATGTGTCTATTATAACGCTCTGACCTTCTTTTTAAGAATGGAAATTATCTAAGAAAATATTCACTATTTATTCACAAATTAATTCTGTATTTCTAAAACATGTATTATTTTAAGATAAACAGTAAAATTTATCTTTTGTATACATATTGACTTTTTTTTATAAAAATATCACGGTTCTTTTCATTGACATTTAACAGGAAATAAGCTAATTTTAAAAATGGCAACATTGCAATCGAATGCATCTTATTATAGAAAGGACTGGTTTTTATCATGTTGAAAACGCTGATTCCAAAAACAATACGGGGTAAAATCATGATTCTGACGGCAGCTGTTACGCTGCTTATCACAGTCCTTACAACAACGGTCTGTTTCTCGGTGTTCCAGTCGTTTCTCAGGAAAAACCAGGTCCAGTCCGCAGAATTCAGTCTTCAGGTTGTGAGTAATAACATAGCAGCAGATATGAAGGACATCATTTACTTCAGCAAATGGTGCTGTTCTAATGGAATTATACTGGACTATTTAGAGGCATTTAAAAATCTGCCAAAGCTTCCCACCGCTTCAAAGGATTCCAGTAATATGCGTCCCATGGCTCTTTCCACCCACAACCGCTTTAAAGAAGAATATTACAATACCAGGCCCAACGAATATATGTCAAGGGTTATTGTTTCTTCTACAAATGAGAACAATTTTTTGCAATTGGCTTCCTCAGTCAGCACCTCCTCCCCTTACGCTGCCAAAATTATCAGCCAGGAGGATTTTTTTCGTCCTCTTTTTGATGCAGAGGATTTTCAGTGGATCGGCCTGGTACATGATCCGTTTTCCAGTATCAGCAGAGATCAGTTTATCCCCATAGTCCGGCCTGTTTATAATGAATTTAGCTCAGAAATTATCGGCTGGACCTATGTTGAAATATCAACCAGACTATTTACCGACTATCTGTCTTCCTACCCGCTTCCGGAGGACAGCCTGCTTTTCATTAATATCGGAAACAAAACATATCGTTTTCAGTCAGACACTTTGGTGGAAACGGAAAAACCATATGAGATTGTAAGAGAACCTGCAAAAAAAGATTCTCTATCCACAGAAACCCTGATTCAAACCGCCGCCATGAATAACGGGGATACGCGGATCCTGGTAGAGCGGCCAATAGAGGGGATTGATGGCTGGAGCATCACGCAGGTTTTATCAGAACAGCAGTTTAAGCAACAGAAGTATTTATATACACTGTTAATCATCGGAATCTGTGTTTTTATCGTCTCATTGGGAATCCTGCTTGCAATACTTTTAAACCGTTTTATTATGGATCCTATCCATAAGCTTAGCAATAAGATTAACAGCATTTCAACCGGTGATTTTTCAAAAGACAATACGATTGAATGGAATCATGAGCTGGGTCAGATCGGAAGAGGAATCAACACAATGTCCGGCAATATTCTCATGCTCATGGAAAAGCGGGTTTCAGATGAGAAGCAGAAAAAAGATTTGGAATACCAGATTCTCCAAAGCCAGATCAATCCTCATTTCTTATATAATACACTGAATTCCATCAAGTGGATGGCCACCATACAAAATGCGGGAGGTATTGCAGATATGACAACTGCACTGGCCCGGCTTCTAAAGAATGTATCAAAAGGAACCGCTTCCATGATTCCGTTAAGGGAAGAGCTGGACCTTGTAAAGGACTATTTTCTGATACAGCAGTACCGCTATGGCGGCAGTGTAACAATTGAATATCAGATAGAATCCGATGAGCTTTACGATTGTCAGATTCACCGGTTCTCTCTCCAGCCTATCATTGAAAACGCTCTCTTCCACGGAATTGAGCCTACCGGAACGGCAGGCAGGATCACTGTATCGGCAGAAGCAACCGTTGTTGCAGGGAAAAAAGCTCTGATGATCCGTATAACTGACAACGGAATCGGAATGTCAGAAGAAATGATTAATAAGGTTCTCCGGGAAGATACGGATTCTCATAACAAAACAGAATTTTTCCGGCACGTAGGAATCAGCAATGTAAACAAACGGATTCAGTATGATTTCGGACCAGAATACGGAATCATAATCACCAGCCGGGAGGGTGAGTTTACCACCATGACCATTCGGCTTCCTTACGTGCTGCGCACAGAAAATCAATCGGCAGAAAGGTAACAGATATGACAAAATTATTAATCGTGGATGATGAACCTCTGGTTCAGATTGGAATAAAATCTATGTTAAACTGGGCAGATTACGGAATTGAAATCTGCGGTACTGCAGTAAATGGCCAGAATGCTCTGGACTTAATTGAGGAATATTCACCGGAAATCGTCATCACTGATATCCGCATGCCTATCATGAACGGTCTGGATCTTGCAAAGACCTGCCGGGATAAATACGGTAAGATTCCTTTATTTATATTCCTCACCAGTTATGAGGAATTCCAGCTGATCAAAGAAGCAATGTCCTATGAAGCGGTGGATTATCTAATCAAACTGGAGCTGAATGCCGGGTCCCTGCTGGAATCCGTTCAAAAAGCTCTTTCACGCCTGGAAAGTCTCCGGGTTTCCATAGAATATAAGGAATCGGGCCGTCCCCTGCTTCAAAGTTATTATGAAAAATTCTTTATGCGGCTTCTTCACAATTTATTTGACAGTGAGGAACAGTTCGAACTGCAGTCAAAGGATTTAAAGCTGAGTTTTACTGAGCATTGCTACTTTGCAGCATTTTGTGAAATACAGGAAAACAACCATGGGGATATGGAATACAGTAAGCTGATGAATCTTTATAACAGCACGCTCCAGATGGCAAGAGAAATTATAACCAAGCATCTGCCCGCCTATGTGGTATCTCTGGATATGAAGCATTTTGCGGTGGTATTTCATCTTGATTCCACGGATGCTTATCAGGATGAGGCTGTTAAAAATGCCTTTTCCAATGCTTCAGAAATGGTGAACAATTATTTTAATGTCACCCTTTCCACTGGTGTGGGTACACCCTTTTCCCAGCCATTAAAAATCAGTGAATCCTATCAGGAGGCCCGCCAGGCTTTTGGGCGTATGGACCGCTCTCAGTCCATTATTTTTTTTAACAGCAGTGATACGGATTCCATACGGAACGCTTTTAATATCTCTGTCTTTAAAGTGGAAATTACAAAAGCATTTAATGAATTTGATACAGATGTTCTCTCCCGCACTTTAACAGAGATTATAGAACTGTTTGAAGCTCATCCCCTGCGTTTTTCCCAGGCTGCCGACGGTGCCTGCAATATTCTATATCTGGCATTGTCCCTGCTGCCTGACGGAGAGGCAAATATGGCAGAGATCTTCTCTTCCTACAGCGACGGCTACCGCTCCATCTACCGCTTCAGCAATGTGGAACAGATCGTGGAATGGATGACCGTTCTCCGTGACGGCTTATGTGAGATCTTAAAATCCAAACGAAAAACCTATAAAGCCCATGTTATTACAAACGTGCAAAAATATATTCACAATCACGTTACGGAAAAACTCAGCTTAAATGAGGTGGCCGGAGTGTTTGGACTTAGTCCCAATTATTTAAGCATCCTGTTTAAAAAGAACTGTCAGCTGGGATTTTCCGAATACATTGCCCAGGCAAAGATCAATAAAGCAAAATCTCTTCTTCTGGAGCAGGACATGAAGATTTATGAAGTCGCTGACCAGCTAGGCTTCGAAAGCGCTTTTTATTTCAGCAAAGTATTTAAAAAAGTCACAGGATACTCTCCCAGGGACTATATCCAGCAAAATACCCTGGATCCTGAAGAAAAATAAGGAGAATACATCATGATTACCGAAATCTTTCAACACTTAAACAAACCCATATCCTGTTTTAATCCATACTTTCCCGCCTGCCGCCGGGAGGCCTGGGAATCTCTGCCAGAGGAATTAAGATCCCGTCTGATCAAAAACGGGGAGGGATTTCTTAATTTCACTTATCCTTCTCTTACAGCAACCGATTTTATGGAATTTTCAAGAACTGGAAACCGGAGTCATTTTCAGGATAAGATGTTTTTAAGACGGACAGCCATAAATTCACTGGTACTGGCCGAATGTGCAGAATATAAAGGGCGTTTCCTTGATGATATCATAAACGGACTTTATTTAATCTGTGAAGAAAATGCGTGGCAGCTTCCTGCCCATAACTCTTATATCCGGGATACGCCCCAATTTATTCTTCCTGACGTAACCCGTCCTGTCATAGACTTATTTGCTGCCGAAACCGGAGCAGTCCTTTCCATGGCTGAATATCTTCTTCGCAGGGAGCTTCTTCATGTAAGCCCTTTTCTCTCAGCAATGATTAATAAAAATCTGGAAGAACGGATCTTTACTCCTTATCTGAATGAACATTTCTGGTGGATGGGCGATGGGAAAAGCCATATGAATAACTGGACGGTATGGTGCACCCAGAATGTTCTTCTCTCTGCTTTCACAAGAGAGCTTGATGCGCCAGCAAAGAGACAGATTCTTGATAAGGCTTGCAAGAGCATGGACTATTTTCTTGATGAGTACGGAGAAGATGGCTGCTGTGATGAAGGTGCCCAGTATTACCGGCATGCAGGATTATGCTTGTTTAATTGTCTGGAGCTGTTAAATAACATCACTAATGATTCTTTTAATACCGTATACTTAAATGAAAAAATCAGGAACATCGCAGCATACATTTTAAACGTCCATATAGACGGTATCTATTATGTAAATTTTGCAGACTGTTCTCCTGTTGCCGGACGGTGTGGTGCCAGGGAATATCTATTCGGCAAACGTACGAAAAATCAGGAACTGATGGCTTTTGCCGCTTCCGATTATCAGAACAGCGAAGATCCCTTAGATGTCAGTGAACACAATTTATTTTACCGGCTCCAGACCATTTTCGCACATACGGAGATGCTGGCTTTTGACAAAAATCCTTCCATCAGACATAAAGACTGCTGGTACGAAAGCGTTGGAATCTTCATTGCCAGGGATGAACACCTGTGCCTGGCAGTCAAAGCGGGGGATAACGATGACAGCCACAATCACAATGACACCGGCAGCTTTACCATCTATAAAAACGGCAGGCCGCTTCTGATTGATGTGGGCGTAGAAACCTATACCAAAAAGACATTTTCACCGGAGAGGTACGAAATATGGACAATGCAGTCCCGCTATCATAATCTTCCCTCTTTCCTCTATGGAGACACTGAAATCATTCAAAAAGACGGCGCTTCTTATGCCGCCAAAAACGTCTATTATGAGCTTGGTTCCTCAGCCTGCAGCATCTCAATGGACATTGCGGACGCCTACCCGGACAATCGGATCCATTCTTATCAGAGAAGTGCCGTTTTGAAGAAAGGCGCACAGATTGTGATAAAGGATCATTACGAGGGTGATTACTTACAGCCGGTATTATCCCTTATGTTTTACGAAGAACCTACCATAGAGGGAAACCGGATCACCATTGGAAATCTAGGGCATCTGTCCGTAACCGGCTGCTCCCACATGAAAAAGGAATGTCTTCCCATAACGGATGAGCGGCTGAAGACAACCTGGAAACATGATATCTACCGGGTTCTGGTGGCAATTGATACAAACGATTTAGTATTGACGATTGAATAATCAGGACAAGATGACACTTCTTAAAGAATAAGGACATAATTCATGAGCAGTTAATAATGACTCTGTTTTTTCATTATTATCTGCTCATTTTTTTATTTTACTCCAAGAGCTTCTACTGATAATACCTGTATCTTAAAACTAATCACATATAATTTTTCAGCAAAAGTGTAGCATAATTTTTTCTCTCTAATATAATGTAGTATACCATGACGGTATAATTAGAAAGCCTTAATTATCAAGTAAAATGGAGGTCACATCATGAATGATCAAGATATCAGAACAAGCGAATATGACGGTGATGAAGTACAGGACTATTCGTGCAATTGCGGCTGCTCATGTGAACGGCCCAAAAAGTTTCTTAAACCCAACCGGACAATCTTAAAGTGCGGCAGCCAGGGTGGCGTATCTCTTCCTGCCTTAACAGCTGCCGGTTCTACCTTTACTTTAGCTTCTGTTACTGTAGATACCAAGTATTTAAAAAGACCTTGTATTAAATTTGAGTTTGCAAGCAATATCGTAACCACAGCTGCTGTCTTAACGCTCAATTTCCAGTTGTTTAAGCAGTGTAAAAATCAGATTACTGCACTTCCGGTAGGACCTATCTGGACATTCTCACGGATCGTTGCTGTTACTGACAGCAATACTTTTAGCTTCTTTGTATGCGACTGCGATTTCTGCAGCGATGATTGCTGCACTTACAGCGTAATTGCTACTGTCGCCGGTGTTGCTACCGTTGGCGTAACCGCCATTAACAACGCAACTCTTGCCGCACTCATTGTAGAAAACGAATGCTATTAGTAGAAACTGAGAAGCAGCAGGAAGCAGGGCCGTATTATTACAAATAGTTGCATAAACTGACTTTCTTCATAGATAGAGCATTTGGTCTTAACGGCCGAATACTCTATCTATGAACATTCATATAAGGAGCTATAGCCATGTATAACTGCTTTTTCGGTATGCCTTTCCGACGAAATATGTCATATAACAGAACGTTCAATAATAATCCTCAGCCTTCCCATGCAAAAACATATGACTGCCGGCAATATCCGAAAAAAAATCATGAGCTCCCCGTAAAACATTCTGCTGCTGATGATGTATTATTCAGAACTTCTGAATTAGGAGGAATTATTTTACCTGACAGTTCCGAAAGGGGCGCTACATATATCGTAGCATCAATTAACCTGGATACCTCCATTTACAAAAATTATATCATATATTTTAATTTCTCCTGCAATATTGAAACAATCAATGCCAGGCTGCATCTCCGTTTTCAGCTGGTCAGACAGGAGGCCTGCCAGATAACGAAGATTCCCGTCAGTGCAAATTATGTTTATGCCAGAAATTTGCCGGCAACAGAAACTAATATACTATCGTTCACAGCCTGTGATTGTAATCCATCAAAATGTAAATGCTGTAATTATATTGTATATATAGAAGTTATGGGTTTTGAGACCACTGGCACCATAATAATAACAAACCCGGTTTTATTCGCATCTCTCATTGAGGATAACAATAAAAATCAGAAAGGAGAATTATGATAAATCATACTATGAAAAGATTTAAAAATTCCATGATTAATATAAATAGAAATACTATAAAATGGGAAGACAATATGATTCAAATCCCCAATATTTCCCGCATATGGGTTGGAAACTGTTTTAAAGATCAATTACCGGTACATTTGTATATTATTTTATTTTTTATAGCTTTATCTGGTTTTAATCAGGCAGTCCGCATAGTTTTGCTGATTCCCCTTATCACCTGCCTCCTGGGATGGATCACATGGTACCTGAAAAGAAAGGATATTAAAGATATTAATATTGAGATAAACACAGGAATAATTTTTTCTTTTGCTTCCAATAATGAAGATTTTACTCAGCAGGTATACGAACTAATGATTGACCATTTAACAAAAAAAGAGGTTTACTCTGAAATAAATATAGATTTTAACGGTGATGGCAAAATAGATGAAATTACTTTAGCCGTTGAAGAAAAACCCATCAATAAAGAAATAATTAAAGTACAGTCAGTAAAGGAAACCAGCCCACTAATTATTGATCTTCAAAAATTACTTGCTAAATATACTGAAAAAAGCAGTGATGATAAGGATGCTCTGGAGCTTATTGAAAATACGATCATGTTAACGCAATTAAGCGATAATGAAGGAATTAAGCAGTCCTTTGGTGAATTTATTAAAATAGGATTGATTAACGACTGTAATGAGCTTGGATTATATTCTTTGATCGAAGCAATCAGAAAAGCGGTCTATAACGCATGACATAAAAGTTGTTTTTTATACCAAACCTCCACGCAAAAAAATTGATGCTTTTTACTCCTTTTTGGTAATGTTTACAACGTAAAGCACCTACTAAAAAGGAGTTTTTTCTGTTGGAAACAAACACTCTTTAAATCCATTTTGTCAGCCCTTGATCAGACTCATTTCTCTCAATTGGACCCCTCCCCCCAATCCTTTACCCCAAATCCTGTAAAAAAGCCAAACAACTGAATTAAATTCTAACAAACTGAAAGATAGATACATATGATATGTTATAAAGGTGTGTATAAGCCCTTTATAATATAATTTTTGAATTATAAGAATGCTACACGTTGGCAGGAGGAAATAATTATGAATGATTGTAGAGATTGGGATAATAATCACTACTGTTGCCCACCGCAGGGACCCAGATGCTGTCCTGGACCTACCGGACCACAGGGACCCAGAGGCTGTCCTGGACCTGTTGGACCACAGGGGCCCAGAGGCTGTCCTGGACCTACCGGGCCTACCGGACCACAAGGACCTACTGGTCGTCCTGGACCTACCGGACCTACCGGACCACAGGGAATCCCAGGACCTGATGGACCTACCGGGCCTACCGGACCTACCGGACCTACCGGTGCCACTGGCGCTACCGGCGCTACCGGGCCTACTGGCGCTACTGGTGCTACCGGCGCTACCGGACCTACCGGACCTCCTGGCGCTACCGGCGCTGTAGGGCCTGCCGGACCTACCGGACCTACCGGACCTACCGGACCTACTGGTGCTACCGGCGCTACCGGCGCTACCGGACCTACCGGGCCTACTGGCGCTACCGGCGCTGTAGGGCCTGCCGGACCTACCGGACCTACC